>DAOUTV010000262.1 GCA_030668505.1 Desulfobacterales bacterium
GATGGGTTTTGTCTGATGAACTCTTGAACAGCTTTTTTTACCGTGCCGGTGGCCTCGTAGTAATTTATTCCTTTTTCATCCAGGGCAGTGGTGATCTTATGGCCAAAACCACCTGCAATCACCACACTAACATTTTGTTCTGCAAGGAAACTTGCCACTTTCGGCCCAGCGCCTCGGGAAGCATCATAAAACGGATTTGGGATAACCTCCATAAGCTTTCCATGCTCGTCAAAGATCAGGTAATAGGGCGTACGCGCTGCTTTTTGGCTTACCTGGGCCTTTTCCGTTTTATCAATCGCCGCCACGGCGATTACTTGCCCTTGTTGAGCTTGAGCAAACACAACACTACAAAGAAATAACACAATTGCTATCATTAACCCTTTCATCTTTCCCCCCCTTTGTTTTGTTCTATACATGTCCCAGCGCATCAACCGGTTCCATTTTTGAAGCTTTGTATGCAGGTTGCAGTGAAGCGAAAACGGAAACCAATAGCACAGTGGCGGATAACCAGAGCAACTCGGTAGAGCTAACCGTGGGAGACAGCAGCAGGTTTTCCATGCGGCCAAAAGAAAATCGAATCTGGTAAATGTTAAGAAGACGAATAGCTGCCAAGCCGATGGCGTTTCCGGCCACAGCGCTTATCAGCCCAAGGAAAAATCCTTCGGCTATGAACAGGCCCATAATTTTGCCGGGAGCGGTGCCGATAGCACTCATCGTTCCGATCTCTCTGATCCTCTCATAGACCGACATCATCATGACGTTCAAGATGCTGATGAGGACAATTGCGATCATAATGACTTTCATGGAAAGGGTGATCAGGTCAATCATGTTTGCCACATTGGCAAAAGGGGAGAGCTTTTCCCATGTGTGAATTTCATAGACTGGCTTTCCTTTGGAATCCTTTTGCTCACTCAGGGTAGACTGGAGGTTTGCATAAACGGCGTCAAGGTCATTAAAGTTTTTTACACGTACGGCAACCTCTGTGACTTCTGGCTCTTCCATTCGAAGCAGGGCACGAGCGTCCTCTATATGCATATAACCTTCTTTACCCTGGGGTCCCAGCACATCCTCTATGATTCCTGCCACTGTAAAATTAAAGCCATTTACAGAACCCTCCTTATTGTGAGCCACTACCACCACTGTGTCCCCCTCCTTGATATTCATGCCATTGGCCAATTTCTCAGGGATGATGACCTCTCCTGGCTCTACAAAAACTCCCTTCTTCTCGCTTAATACAATTCGGTCCCCAACAGCAGGGCATGCCTTGACTTCTTTTTCTGGATCTACGGCATTGAGCCGGATATTCGTCGTCTCTATATAGTTGCTTAACATAGCACCTATCTTTATCCTTGGTGCATAGGCACTCACTGCGGGGTGATTCTTCAGAATATCTTCGATCTTCCCATAACCTTTGTGATTTAGATTCAAATTTAAGGGAAACGTATCAATGGCGGAAACATATCCTCTCCTGTGGATCTGGATCTGCCCCAGGGTGGAGTCGGTAATCTGGCCAATCATCATGGCCTTGAACGAACCTGAAAGACCTGAAAAAAGGATAACCATCAACACACCAACAGTAATCAACAGGGAAGTAAGTAGCGTTCTCCTCTTGTAACGGGTTAAATTTCGAATGGCTATTTTGAGGGTGTTAGTCATTTGTTTCCCTCCTGTCTGAACCCCGCTCCGTTCGAACAAGCATGCCATCTTTCAGGTTGTGGAGCACCTCTGCCTCGTGCATGATTCTCGGGTCATGGGTAGAAAAGAGAAATGTGGTTCCAAATTCATCCCGCATACTGCGCATGAGTCGAATAACGTTCAGGGCCGTATTTTGGTCAAGATTCGCCGTGGGCTCATCTGCTAAAACCAACTTAGGCCGGGCCACCAGCGCTCTGGCCACGGCGACTCGCTGTTTCTGACCACCAGAAAGGTGGTCAGGACGTTTATCCTTCTGTTCCAGCATCCCGACTGCTTCAAGGACCTTCAACACCATGTCTTCTCGTATTGATTTTGGCTCATTTTTGACCATTACCAGGGGATATTCGACGTTTTCATAGGCGGTTAACACAGGAATGAGGTTGAATGCCTGAAAAATAAATCCCAACACTTCCCCCCGAAAGGCCGCTCTCTCCTTGCGGTCAAGGGCGTTCACATGCTTCCCGGCAACAACAAGATTTCCCCCGGTTGGCTTGTCCAGGCAGCCGATAAGGTTTAGCAACGTGGTCTTGCCGCTGCCGGACGGACCAACAAAGGAAACAAAAGAGGCTGGTTCAATTTCAAAACTTAATCCCTTTAGTGCATGGACCTCAACCTCTCCGCTCATGTACGTCTTGGATACATCCTCAGCCCTTACCAAGGTCATAGATTTCTCCTCTTTCTTTATTGTCCGCCTTCTGAGCTGCCGGCCTTGGGCAAAACCACAGTAAAAACTGATCCCTTGCCCTCCTTGCTATTTACGCGGACTTGCCCTCCATGGGCTTCGATAATGGTCTTTACTCCGGCCAGCCCCAGACCGAACCCACTTTTTCCCTCTGTGCCTGCCCCTCGATGAAAGGCATCAAAAATATAAGGCAATTCATCATGAGGTATACCTATACCTTCATCTTCCACCCTCACGATGACCTCTGTGGCTGTCTCCTCAGTTGTCACAGTGATCGTGCCTTTTTTGTCTGCGAACTTCAAGGCATTGTCCACAAGATTGGTAAACACCCTGCGTAACTTGTGGGCATCAGCCTCAATTATGGGAAGTGCCTCTTCATTTTCGAGCTTGAGCCTGATTCCGGTCTCTGAGGCTCTGAGCCGATAGGAATCCAAGATCTCCATCAGCTCCTTGTCCAGTGAAGTGACAGTAAGATTCAATTTCAATTTTCCTGTTTGCAGTCGAGAAAACTCCAAGAAATCATCGATCAGCAATTCAAGCTTGCCCGATTCATTTTTGATAATCTCAAGATATTTCTCTTGCTTTGCTTCATCAATGCCCCTTAACTTTTTTAAAAGTCGCAGTGCAAATCCCCCGATAATTGTGAGGGAGGATTTCATGTCATGGGCGAACATGGAGATGAGATTATCCTTCTCCCGCTCTAAAGCTTTTAGGCGGGAAATATCCTGAAAGGACTCTACGGCCCCGATGAGGCGGCCGGCATCGCTAAATAACCCGGCAGTATTCATCCTGACCGGAATCGTTTCCCCCCGTTTGTTGCGAATGGTTGTTTCGACGAGAGACACGGGTTTTTTACCTTTCACGGCTGTCCTCAAGGGGCAATGGGCCTGGCACATCCCCCCTTGGAGGATATCGCCACAATAACGACTCATAGCCTCCGCCTTTGTATATCCGGTCACCTTCTCAGCCCAGGGATTAAAACCTGTGATCTTAAAATCTGCGTTGACCGTAAGAACCGCGGTCGGAAGACTATCAATGACAAATCGGTAGAAAGTCAGGGCATGAATATCTTCCTTATTTCCTCTGGACGCATCTGATTCTTTTACAACACTGCCCATAAACCACACTCCCCTTATATTTGATTCGAAATTTGTCTTTCGATTATTTTAACA
>DAOUTV010000197.1 GCA_030668505.1 Desulfobacterales bacterium
ATTCAGCCGTTCAGCCGTTCAGCCGTCGTAGCCGAGGCTACTATGGCGAAGTCGGCTCGCAGCCAGTGCTTTGGTCTCCGACGCGCCAAAGCCGCTATGGCGACGGAGCGCGAAGTCGGCTCGTAGCCAAGAAGGCTACTTTGGCGAAGTCGGCGATTGCGGAAAAGGGCCATTTATGGATGGAAACTAGCTCACTACTCTTGTAGGGAACATGATTAGGGAGGGAACATGATTAGGGCGGCAGTTATTGGCGGAACCGGTTATGCGGGTGCGGAGCTGGTAAGAATTTTGTCAGGCCATCCCCGTGCAGAGCTGACGATGATTACCTCTCGCCAGTATGCCGGACAACCCTTTTCCGATATCTATCCTGCCATGGCCGGGATTGTGAATCTTACCTGTCATGCCTTTTCAGAAGAGGCTGTATCAGAGGCGGCCGACGTCATATTTACAGCTCTTCCGCACAAGGCCTCCATGGGGGTTGTGCCCGGACTTATTGATCGAGGGAAAAAGGTCATTGACCTGAGCGCGGATTTCAGGTTCAAGGATCCTGACCTGTATGAGGCCTGGTATGAGCCCCATCAGGCCAAGGATTTGCTTAAGACAGCAGCCTACGGGCTTCCTGAGATCTATTTTGAAGATATCCAAAAAGCCTTTCTGGTTGGGAACCCGGGTTGTTATCCAACAAGCGTCATTCTTCCCTTGCTGCCGTTAATCAAGGCCCCGTTCGTTGACCCTGACAGAATAGTTGCGGACTCAAAGTCGGGCACAAGCGGCGCAGGCCGTTCAGTGAACCTCGCGACTCACTTTTGTGAAGTCAATGAGGGTTTTAAGGCATACATGGTGGCCGAGCACCGCCATAACCCGGAGATGGATGAGGTCTTGAGCCTCTTTGCAGGGCGTACTATCCACATGACTTTCACGCCGCACCTAGTGCCCATGACAAGGGGTATGCTGACAACGATTTACGTTGGGTTGAAGGAGGATGTCTCTTCCCGGGATGTGGCTTCCTACCTTGATTCCTTTTATGAGGACAAGCCTTTTGTCCGGATTTGCCCGAGGGGCAGATTTCCGAACACCTTGTACGTGAGAGGCACCAATTACTGTGATATAGGATTTCAGGTGGCTGAGCGTACCAAACTCCTTGTTCTGATTTCAGCGATCGACAACCTGGTCAAGGGGGCCTCGGGACAGGCTGTCCAGAACATGAATATCATGTTCGGATTTGCCGAAACAGCAGGCCTGGATCAGATCCCCTTTCCCCTATAGTGAAGTGAGCTAAAGTGTCTAAAGTGCCTATAGTGAGCTAAAGTTTGAGGATTTGAAGAAGATTTTTGGAATGCGGTTTTATTCTTTTAATTTTAGTCACTTTAGTCACTTTAGCTCACTTTAGGCACTCGCTCCATGCAGAATTTCAAACTAGTTATCGAATACGATGGCACGGCCTATCATGGCTGGCAACGCCAGAATAATATATGTACGATCCAGGAGACTATAGAGGATGCGCTGAAGACGATGACGGGACAGTCCGTCACGCTGATTGGTTCCGGGCGAACTGATGCCGGGGTACATGCCACAGGCCAGGTGGCGAACTTTTGCCTGGAGACAAGACTGACGTCTGATGTTTTTGCAAGGGGTCTTAACAGCCTCCTTCCTCCAGATATTGTAATCAAAGATTGTACGGCAGTTGGCGAGGGATTCCATGCTCGATATGATGCAAGGAGTAAGGTCTACGACTACCGTATCTTGAATCGGCCTATTCCGGCTGCACTCTTTAGGCAGTATTCGTGGCACATCAAGCTCTCCCTTGATCTCGACGCAATGAGGACAGCTATGCTTTGGCTGAAGGGCCAGCACGACTTTTCAGCATTTGAGGCGACCGGTAGCTCCCGGTCTCATGCCGTTCGGACCGTCATAGGTGTTAACCTGTTCGGAAGGGATGAAGATGGCCACGTGGTTTTTAGTATAGAGGCCGACGGGTTCCTGCGGCACATGGTACGAAACATTGTGGGAACGCTTGTTGATGTGGGGCTTGGGAAGATTTCGCCGAAAGGCTTTGAGGATGTTATGATATCAAAGGATCGCAGACTGGCCGGGATAACAGCCCCTGCCCACGGGCTGTTCTTAAGGGAAGTGAAGTACACTTCAGGCCGCTGACTTGTCTATGATGATTTTCTTTATAACAATATCGTCATAGGTAGACATGATATCCCTTCGACTGATAACTCCCATGAGCTGTTGTGTATTCTGTTTGTTCATTACGGGGAGAACGGAGAAATCTCCCTGGATAATTCTGGTTAGGGCCAAGAACAGGCTATCATCTTCAGTCACAGTCACCACATTACGTGTGGCTATGTCTTGCGCGGTTATTGTTTTCTCGTCATTTTCACCGTATGTCTTCTGGCAGTCGGACATAGAAACTATACCGATCATCCGGCCCAGACCATCAACCACTGGAAAGCTGTTAAACTTGCTGTGATAAACAAATTCCCTGAGCGGTCCGAGCGGCATTTCCGGCAGGATCGTATCTATTTCTCGCCTCATGGCTCTGCCTACCGGTATGTTCTTAAGTTGGCTGACTTCGCGATCTGTTTCTATTTCTACTCTATGGTGACTCAATTTGATTTCTTGTACCTTCTGATTGTAATACTGAATGACCTCCCTGCGGTCTAACATCCCCAGCAAAATCGTATGGTCTTCTTCCTTGACAACAGGGAGCCTGTGAAGGTTGCGAATGGTAAATTTCTTGAGTACTTCATTCAGGTCTTCAGAGGGCGACGTGACGATGATGTCCGGGTTCGCGATATCTTTCATGACCACAAGATCGCTGATTTCCTGATCGAATATGATGCTTCGAATGTCATTGATGGAAAAAATGCCCGTCAACCTGTTTTCCTTGTTCACTACCGGGAAGTAATGCTGATCGGTTGAGGAAAACATTTTTCTGAAAGCCGAAAACGGCATATCTTCAGGGATCAATTTGACTGTTCTCACTTGTGGCATAAGTTCTTTCACCCGAATGGTGCCAAGCACGTCGACAAAGAAGTCTCCGCGGTGTGCATTGGAGTCTATTTTGGTTCGTACCTGTTTTACATAAATCGTCCATTTCCGTGAAAGCAAGAAAGCAAGGGAGCAGACCAGCAGGCTGGGCAGTAGCAGATGATATGAATTCGTCATCTCGCTGACAAAGATAATGGTTGAGATAGGGGCATTGGATACAGCCGCAAAGAATCCCGCCATGCCAACTACCACAAAGGCGCCAGGCTGGGAGACAATTCCCGGCACAATGGCATGGAAGATCCTGCCTACTGCCCCTCCCAAGGCTCCGCCGATGACGACAGAAGGGCCAAATACGCCACCGCTGCCCCCAGAACCGATAGAAAAAGAGGTGGTTAATATCTTACCCAAGGCCAGGCCGAGAAGAAGAAGCGTAGGGAGCTGATTGTCCAGGGCCATTTGAGCAAAGCCGTAGCCAAAGGAAAGGGTTTCCGGGAGAAAAAAACCGATGGCTCCTGTACACAGGCCTCCTATGGCAGGCTTGATATGATTTGGGATCTTTACAGCCCTGGCAATGCGTTGTACGCCATAAAAGGACTTGATATACAGTATCCCCCCTCCAACCAGAACGAATGCAAGCACAATATATGGCCCCAGTTCTAAGGGGTTTTGAAAGACAAAATCCTGTGATTCAAATAGCGAACCCCATCCAAAGACAAGGCAGAAGAGGCAGTACGCAACGACCGAAGAGATGCCGGCAGGGATGATTACCTCTGATTCAAATTCCGGTTCACGGTAGAGCACCTCGGCCGCAAAGAGAGCCCCGGCAAGGGGCGCTCGGAAGATGCTTCCCACGCCTGCTCCTATGCCTGCTGCCAACATGATGCGTCGCTGCCGATCAGAGAGTTTCAACTTTGTTGCAAGGAAGGACCCAAAACCGGCCCCGATTTGAGCGATGGGCCCCTCGCGGCCTCCTGAGCCGCCTGTGGTTATGGTGATCGCGGAGGCGATGGTCTTGATAAAAGGTATTCTTCCTCGGATAAATCCGCCCTTATTGTGGTAGGCATCGATGGCCGCATCTGTGCCGTGGCCCTCTGCTTCGGGTGCAAAGGTATAGACAAGCCATCCGCTCATAATGCCTCCCATCGCTGGGAGAAAGAAGAGTATCCAGCGACTGAAGGGTCTGTCCGTCGGCTGGAACAGATGGGGCTCTCCAGCAGGGGCAGGCGGGCGATAGCCTGCCATTTGATCCATGAAGATATGCGAGCCCATCTGGCATAGATACTGAAAGGCCATAGCGCCCAGACCGGCAATGAGCCCTATCAGGACATAGTAGAATATCCATTTTCCTGCCGTAGTAATGTGGGCACCTTTTATCTTCAGGATGAAAGCGTTGGCCCACTTTTTCTTTTTCAAAGGAATTGCCTTTTCATTCAATCTTTGGTACTGGACGTTTTGTTATTTGGGAATCGTTGTCCGTTCTCCATTGTCCGATTTACGAAAAACGTGGAACAATATTTAATTTTATAACGATGCTCAGACCTTCGGTCAAGAGAAAAGGCTCCGGCATTGAGTCCGGGGCAGTTTGAGGAGGTACTCATGTTTTTGTCCGAACGACTCAAGGCGGTCCAGCCTTCTCCTACTTTGGCCATAAACGCAAAGGCCGTGTCCATGAGACAGGCAGGTGTGGATGTGATCAGCTTCGGTGTTGGAGAGCCTGATTTTGACACCCCCAAACAC
>DAOUTV010000216.1 GCA_030668505.1 Desulfobacterales bacterium
ATCTGAGGTTTTGAAACAGCTTCTAGTAAGCGCTTAGTTGTTTTGAAAAAAACCATATATTGCTCAATTTCGTTTAAACCGTAGTATCCCGAGCTTGGCCCGTATACGAATAAGGGGATGGCTGTGTCAAGGATTTTCAGCGGAATGTGTGTGTGGGGGGGGTTTTTAGGAGCTTAGAGCCGCAACATCGACAAAAGATTGTCTATGTTATGTAACATGTTGTTTTTGTATTTGTTGCAGATGCTGATTACAGGTCGCTGGATACTGGATGAACCGAAATCAAAAATCAAGGGAAATACATCCAGTATCAAGTATCAAGAATCCAGTAACAAGAATCCAGGAACCAGCATCAAATCTTTTTTGGTTCCGGCTTGTCCTGGTTAGAATTTTGGAATGACAATAATCACCGCCGTCTATTCCTTTTTTTACCAATAGGCTTTTTCATGGCTTGCTGCCAGATAATCAGGACAGGGCTTGCTACATAAACCGAGGAATAGGTTCCAACGATAACGCCAATAATCAGGGCAAAGGCAAAATCGTGGATGATGCCTCCTCCGAGCACAAAGAGGGCTACGACCACCACCAAGGTGGTCATGGATGTGAGCAGTGTCCGGCTCAAGGTTTCGTTGATGCTGCGGTTTATGACTTGTTCATAAGGTTGCCGGTGATATTTACGGGAGTTTTCGCGGATACGGTCAAACACGATGATCGTGTCGTTAAGAGAATAGCCTATGATGGTTAAAAGGGCTGCAATAATCGTAAGGTTAAACTCTCTGTTGGTAAGGGAGAAGACCCCCACTGTAATAATAACATCGTGTATCAAGGCCACTATAGCCCCCATAGCGAATCTCAGCTTCAGATAGAAGCTCAATGCCAGGGTGATCAGCATTGCGATCATAATCAGAATCGGGATGCTGAGACGAAATTTGGCAAACACGAAAAGGGTTACAAAAAGACATGCAGCCATGAGGATGCTTACCATCCATTTGAGCTCGAACCGACCTGAGATATAGACCACAATAAAAAGAAGAGCAGAAAACATGGCTAATAGCGCTTTTTCCCGAAGGTCTTTTCCCACCTTCGGACCCACCATTTCCACACGACGCACTTCCACCTTGTTTTGGGGATATGCAGTCTCAAGGTCTTGTTTGATTTCAGAGGCAAGACTTTCCAGTGCCTCGGTCGCTTCGGCTGCCCTGATCAAAAACTCATGTTCTTTCTTTTCTCCAAACCCCTGAACCGAAGTGATACCCAGGCCCAGCGATCTGAGGGCAGTCTTGATGTCCCCGGGTTCAATCTCTTTTGAAAACTTGACTTGAACCACGGTTCCGCCGGCGAAATCGACTCCATACTTGGGCCCTGATTTTATTACAAGTGAGATGATGCTGATTGCGATCAGGATCATGGAGCCTACAAAGGCGATTTTTCTTTTTCCTATGAAATCGATATTAATGTCAGGTTTGATAAACTGCATGCTTTAAGTCCGTATGGAGTTTTTAGATGCTCAGGTGCCGTACACGTTTCTGAAAAACCAGATAGTCAAAAATCAATCTTGTAACCACAATAGCCGTAAAAAGGCTCGCCAGTATGCCAATGCTGAGGGTGACGGCAAAGCCCTTTATGGGCCCGGTTCCAAATTGAAAGAGAACCAGGGCTGCGATTAGCGTGGTTACATTGGCGTCCAGGATAGTCATTGTAGCCCTGGCGTAACCGGCATCCACAGCAGCTCTGGGTGTTTTACCCAGCCGAGCCTCCTCACGAACTCGTTCAAAGATGATGACATTGGCATCCACTGCCATCCCAATGGTGAGGATTATTCCGGCTATGCCCGGAAGCGTGAGCGTTGCCTGAAAGAAAGCCAGGCCCGCTGAAATGAATATGATATTAAGACAAAGGGCGACATTTGCAATAATACCGGCTCCTTTGTAATAGATTGCTATGAATAGAACGACAAGGATACCGCCGACCCACATGGAAAGGAGCCCCTTTTCGATAGAATCCTGTCCCAGGGATGGCCCAACAGTGCGTTCTTCAAGAATCTTGACCGGGGCAGGCAGGGCACCGGCCCGCAGTACGATGGCCAGGTCCCTGGCATCTTCTGTTGTGAAATTGCCGGTAATGCGCGCTTCGCCTCCGCTGATCTTTTCCTGGATAACCGGGGCTGAGTAAATGCGGTCGTCCAGCACAATGGCAAGGCGTTTTTTTACGTTCGCTTCAGTAATCCGTTCAAAGAGCCGGGCTCCCTCTCTGTCAAAGTTCATGGAAACATAAGGCTCACCAAATTGGGAGTCGATTTGAACCCTTGCATCGGTCAGGTGCTCTCCGGTGAGGTAGGTTCGTTTTTGGACCAAAAACGGGATCTTTGAAATACGCCTTGTGACCTTGTCTTCGCTGGTTTGATAAAGGATCTCATTGCCTGGCGGAATTTTTCCTTTGAGGGCTTTCTCTACATTATGGTCCTCATTCACCAGTTTGAATTCCAGGAGAGCTGTCTGTCCGATCAGGTTGATGGCCCTTTGAGGGTCCTTTATCCCAGGGAGCTGTATCAGGATGCGGTTTTCCCCCTGGCGACGTATATCGGGTTCGCTGACGCCGAACTGATCAATCCGGTTTCGAATGGTTTCCATGGCCTGCTTAGAAGCCATCTCTTTTATATACTTGACTTCCTGTTCAGGTAGATCGAGCCGAACAACAACACCTTCGCCGTCATGGCTTCTGGATACGAGCCGCAGCCATGCGAACTCCTTGTCAAGCGTTTTGTCGAAAGCCTCGACGCTTTGCTCGTTCGGTATGCGGACCGATATTTGAATTTCTTCTACCCGCTCGAGTCCTGTATATCGAACGCCCGCTTTTCTCATGGTGTCCCGCAGATCTTGAACGGTGCTTTCTATTCTGTTTTCAACTGCTTTCTGGGTTTGAACTTCTAGTACAAGGTGCATGCCCCCTTGAAGATCGAGGCCCAGATGGATCTTTTCACTGGGAAGGATACCCAGAGTCCTCCACCAGTTAGGGAGATTGGAAAAGACCGATGGCACTGTATAGACAAATGCCACTACTACAAGCGTTACAACGAGAAGAAGCTTCCACTTAAGGTGCGTCAATTCGTTACTCCTTTTGCAACCATCACACAGTCTTTGATATGGTATTTCCGGTTGTGGAACGATGCGAATACGGAATGAGGACACGAGGTGTAATGTTTTGGCGCAAGCTTCACTTCGTGTCAAGCCGCCAGACGCAACCTCGCGCTAATGCTGATTTAAAAGAAGGTGAAACGAATAATCAGCATCCGGTATCCAGTAACCAGCATCCAGTATCTATTCTCATTTAGGGCTGGGATTTTCGCCCTGCACCATCCCTGAGATGTTGCCGCGTCCCACCTTTACACGCACTTTTTCTGAAATCTCAAGTGTCACAACGGTGTCTGTAAGGCCCGTAATCCGTCCATACAGCCCGCCGCTTGTGATAACACGGTCGCCCTTCTTGAGGCTGGTGAGCATCTGACGTTGCAGTTTCTGTTTCTTTTGCTGGGGCCGTATCAGAAGGAAATAGAATATGGCAAACATCAGAATCAGGGGGACCAAGGCCCCAAATCCCCCGCCGGTCTGTCCGGATGTGCCCCCACCAGTGCCTAGGGCATATGCAATGTCAATCAAGATAAATACCTCCTTTGTTTTTGTAATTCGTTATTCGGCAGGCGTTCACAGGTTCAGAGTTCACAGTTTCAGCCGTTCAGCCGTTCAGCCGTTCAGCCGTCGTAGCCGAGGCTACTATGGCGAAGTCGGCTCGTAGCCGAGGCTACTTTGGCGAAGTCGGCTCGCAGCCGAGGCTACTTTGGCGAAGTCGGCTCGCAGCCAGTGCTTTGGCGAAGTCGGCTCGTAGCCAAGAAGGCTACTTCGGCCTTCGCCATAGGCTATGGCTGACGGCGGATGGCAAAGTCGGCTCAGATTTTCGGTGAACCCTGAACCCCGAACCCTGAACCTCTGAACCCGTTACAAGAATCAACTCTCCTTTGAGCTTTCAGCTATCCAAAAACCCGAGCAAAGATGGTGTTTACATGTCTCAACTGGGCCTTTGCATCAAAGAGTGTATCAATCTCATCGGGTTTCAAATAGTTTTGAATATCCGAATCATTTAAGACAAGTTCCTTAAAGTCCCCTTTTTTCTTCCACGCCAGCATAGCATGTTTTTGAACCATGTTATAGGCTACTTGACGGCTCACACCTTTCTTGGCTAGGGCAAGGAGTATTTGCTGTGAAAATATCAGCCCCTGGGTGAGTTCCAGGTTTTGCTGCATCCGCTTGGGATAGACGACCAGCTTGCCTATGATTCCTGTCATTCGGTTTAGCATGTAGTCAAGCAGAATGGTGCTGTCGGGGGCAATCACCCTTTCTACCGAAGAATGGCTAATATCTCTCTCATGCCACAGCGCGATGTTGTTCATGGCAGCGGCGGCATTTGAGCGAACTAACCTTGCCAGGCCTGACA
>DAOUTV010000195.1 GCA_030668505.1 Desulfobacterales bacterium
GATCCCTTTCCACCCGCAAGCTTGCCTGCATCCAGCACCAAATCGACTTGATCCTTGATGCAGCTATCTATCTCGGCCACTGTTGTGCAGGCGCCTTTTCCAGCAAGATTTGCGCTCGTCCCGGTAATGGGGCTTCCAACCGCTTTTACTAGAGCAGAAGCAACGGGATGGCCGGCAAGGCGTATACCGATTCGTCCTGCATAACCGGTGAGGTTGGGTGGAAGGAAATCAACAGCCTCAAAGACCATTGTCAGACTACCCGGCCAAAAGGCATCTATTAAGCGTGTTGCAATCTCTGGAATCGATCGGACCAGGGGAGCAAGGTCTGCCAGACAGGTGATAAGGATAAGGACGGGTTTTCGAGGATCCCGCTTCTTGGCCTGAAAGACCTTATCAACGGCCTTAACATTAAGGGCGTCGACCCCAAGGCCGTAAAAGCTGCTCGTGGGGAAAACTACAAGGCCGCCCTTCTTGATCAATGCGGCGGCCCTGTCTATTGTGTTCTGATCAGGAGATTCCGGATCCACACAAAGTATTTCGCAGCTCTCCATGATTTATAAGTTCTTTGAAAACATTATCGCTTTTTAAATGGGCTAAATTGATACAACAAATTGATAATTCGTTACCAATGTCATTAACTTAAGCTCATACCCCCCCCTTTTTTAAAGGGGGGCGGGGGGGATTTCTTTGAAGAGTTTTAAAATCCCCCTAAATCCCCCTTTTTTAAAGGGGGACCTTAAAGGAACGGTTCTTAAGTTAATGACATTGAATTCATTATTCGTTTCCCAAATCGTGGCTCATAGCTTCTTGCGCAAGGTTTCGGCCTTTTGTGCCACCTGACCGGCCATTTCCTTCTTGAACTCTTCCAGCCTGCCTTCGATGTCAGGGTCGCTGGTTGCCAGGATCTGCGCGGCCAATACGGCTGCGTTCTTTGCCCCGGCGGCCCCTATGGCCATGGTGGCTACCGGCACACCGGAGGGCATCTGGACCGTAGCGAGCAGCGCATCCAAGCCCTTTAGGGAAGAGGAATCGATTGGAACGCCAATCACGGGCAGCGTGGTCTGTGCCGCAATCGATCCCGCCAGATGTGCAGCAGCCCCCGCCCCTGCAATTATCACCCTAAGACCCCTGGCCCGGGCCGAACCGGCATAGTTCGCCGTCATTTCGGGGCTGCGGTGAGCAGAAGAAATTGTCATTTCAAAGGGTATGCTCAATTGATTTAGTAGTGAAGCGGCCTTTTCCATGACCCCCAAGTCTGAATCGCTGCCCATAACAATGCCAACAACCGGTCGGTTGCTTTGATCCGTTGGTGATTTCATGCTCGACTCCAATTAGCGTCTCTTTCAAACCGCATAGCGCATAGAGTAATCTCGGAGGAAAGCGAGTTTGTTGCCCTATGCTCCTATTGTGTGGCGGAACCTTAGACAATTTTCTCCGTTGTTGTTGTGATCCAGAAATACGAGCTTCCTTATGTTTCTATATGCCTTTTCCCTGGCTCTCTCCAGGGTTTTGTCTCCGGCCACCACGTGCAAAACTCTGCCCCCGAAGGTGACCAGACCCTTTTGGTGATCTTCGTCAACGCCGGCGAAATAAATGGCAATGCCTCTTTCTATTTCGTCCAGGCCGATGATCTTATGACCTTTCCCGTAGCGACCGGGATATCCCTTGTTCCAACCCCTGGAGGCCTTTGAGCGGCCCTCCATGGCAATTACATCCACGTAATGCTGGTTGTTCCATACCTGCTTAATCTGGTCCAAAGACCCTTCCCATACCGCCATGCCCACTTCAAAAAGATCCGTACTCAATTTCCGGGCCAATACCTCCCATTCAGGGTCTCCGTGTCTCACATTGATTTCAAAGACATCAAGGTTTTCATAAGGGTCCAGGTTCAGGCCGAAATAAAGAATCCCTTTATATGGCCAGCCTAAATGGTTATAAATCTCATTGACTGTAGGATTGACGATCTCTTTTATGATTCTGTTGATCAGCCATGGGCTGAAAAGCCTGTGGGGGCAATAACATCCGGTACCGCCCGTATTCAGGTTTCCGCCAAACTGCTCAATCAACGCCTTGTCATCCGGATCAAATGCCGGCTTATAATCCTGGGCAAACATCTTGAGGGGCAGCACGTGTTCACCGTCAAGGTAAGCAAAAAAGGAGAGCTCGGTTCCGTATTTTCTTTCCTCAATAACAACCCTGTTGCCTGATTCTCCGAAGGTCGCCTCTATCATGATCTTGTCAATGGCTGCCAAGGCGTCCGGAACATCATCACAGACGATGGCACCCTTTCCGGCGGCAAGCCCGTTTGCCTTGACCACGACCTGATAGCCGATATTTCGAACATATTTCTTTGCCTCTTCCGGGTCGTCAAAAACCCGGTACTCCGGCTTGGGGACCCCTATTCGTCGTAAAAGATCATCGGTAAACGCCCGGTCGCTTTCAATTTTTACATACTCCTTCCTAGGTCCGATGGTTCGTATCCCCCTGCCATTCAAAACATCGATGAGCCCTTCTCCCAGAGGATTTTCAGATCCCACATCAACCAGGTCAACGCCTTGCTCTACGCAAAAATCTGCAAGCTGGCCAAAGTTTTTCACAGGGAAAAGCTCTATGAGCTTTCTGTCCTCACGGCCCTTGGGTGTATGCAGAGTTCCCGGATTCCCCGGTGCAAAATAGACCTTGTCGACGTGCTGGCTGTCTGCGTATTTGTCGGCAAGGCAATGGTCCCTGCCCCCTGACCCATAAACAAGTACCTTCATAGTCTGTAATCCGCCTGAGATATTTTGAGGTGCTTGTATAATAGAAAGGGAAACGATTTCAAGGCGAAAATACCTGCCTGATCATGCAAGTCCCTTGTTTTGTTCGGGCGCTCATGAACGCCCGAACAAAACAATCCGCAGAATTACCTATTTTAGGGCTTGAAAAAACTCACGTATTTGATACACACACGTTTCTTGGAAAGCCAAAGCCCTTTAAAGCGCTTTGGGCTTGACTCAAAAAAAATATTTGTTATTATTTATAAGTTTATATGATCCCCAGTAGCTCAGTTGGCAGAGCAGATGGCTGTTAACCATCGGGTCCGCGGTTCGAGTCCGTGCTGGGGAGCCAATAGAAAATCCCAGGCCCCGTCTGTTAGACCGGGCCTTTTGGAACTTTGAACCATTGCAGTTCGGTTGGCTGAGCCCGGCCCAAGCCGATTGAGACCTTTGAAAAACGTGACATTTTTTTGTCAGGCAAGGAAGGCAAAAATTTTAACCGGAGGAATACATTATGTATTTCGAGGATTAAAATTCGAAGCCTGACGCCGTATCACGAAAAAATGACGGTTTTGCAAAGGTCTCCGATTTACCATCGGGTTTGCAGTGCTTAGTGTAACATAAAAGCAGGCTGATCAGTTCAACGAGGGAGGAAAGATGACGAAGTGTCTGAAAGGAATACTGTGCCAATGTATCGTCCTGATGGTATGGGTTGGATTGAGCCTGGCCGCAGGGGAAAAAGAGGCTGTACCTGTCATTGAGGTGGAAGACCCAACCCATGACTTTCATCAAGTAACCGGGGGTGAAACAATAAAACACGATTTTCGGGTGTTTAACCGCGGCAATGCACCGCTGGAGATTAAAAGCGTCCAACCCGGTTGAGGCTGCAGCGTGGCCCGGTTTGACCGGACCATCCCGCCTGGAGGCGAGGGAAAGATTACCCTGGAAGTGCGGACAAAAGGATACCAGGGAAAGCTGCACAAGAAGGCCCGAGTCCTTAGCAATGACCCCAAACAGCCCCAAGTGATCATTGGCCTAAAAGGGGACGTTTGGGTTCCCATAAATGTCAATCCTCGCTATGTCCGCCTCATGGGGACGGAGGACGAGGAGGTCCAAAGTGTCGTTTACCTTCAGGGGAAAAAGAAAGAGCCCCTGGTTGCCGAACTCGCCTTGGTCTCTATCCCGAAAAGTGTGGATGTGCAACTACAGGAGATCGAGAAAGGACGCACCTATCAGCTCAAGGTCAGGAACAAGGTCAAGGGTGAAACAAGATACAGGGGGGAGTTGAGGCTTACCACCAATTATCCGGAGAAACCCGAGATTGTAATTAGGGTTGTTTGCGACATAAGGGGACTTCTGGAGGTGAGGCCCAAGATTTTGAACTTTGGCCGTATGTCGCAAAAGCGGCTGGGTCAATTAAAGGATAATGCCGGGAGCATGACCCGTTCGGTTACTGTTCTCTTGAATAAAGGCAATGATTTGAAGATTGAAAAGGTAGAACTGGAAAAATCCCTCTTTAGGGCTTCCACCAAGCATATCAAGCCGGGCCAGAGGGCCCAGATCCAGGTTGAGCCCGTTTTGGAAAAGCTCAAGAAGGGCGCAAACCTGGACCGTTTGAAAATCTATACAAACCAGAAAGACCACAAGGTTCTTGAGGTGCCTATCCGCTTCGACCTCATATAAAAAGGTTTTTGTAAAATAAGGCCTATCTGACTTCTGTCTTTTTAAGCTCGGGATTAGACTCGATGAGGCGTGAGGCAATCTGTTCGCACCGGTAGGCCTGGCACTCTTGTTCGATCTTTCTCAGTTCATCCACGAAAGACGGCGGCACATATCCTTCAGCGAGAGCAACTTTATGTAGGACCTCCATGATTTGTTTGAACCTCACATCCTGAGGGCAGGCAACCGTACAAGTGTTGCATAGGGCACAGTACCATATGGCAGTACTTCCAAGAAGCTCATCCTTATAGCCAAGATTGATCATTCGAA
>DAOUTV010000253.1 GCA_030668505.1 Desulfobacterales bacterium
CACAAAATCACCCCGCACGCCCTTAGACATTCTTTTGCCACTCACCTTTTGAAACGGGGGGCAGATCTCAGGTCGGTTCAGGTGATGTTGGGCCATGTGGATATTAGTACCACCCAAATATATACCCATGTTGCCCAGGAGAGGCTAAAGGCGGTTCATACCCAGTATCATCCCAGAGGATAGCATTTCGGATTTCGGATTGCGGGATTTCAGATTGCGGATTGAAAAGCCTAATCCGGATAAACCGGAAATACGAAACACGAAATCCGAAACAAATACGAATGACCCAAATCCGAAATTCAAAACAAAGGATATCTTGTAAAGTTCCAAATATATATTGCAGCAATGCCGGAAGTGTTTTGGTCATTTGATATTCGGATTTTGAAATTGTTTCGGATTTCGATATTCGCATTTCGGATTTAGGCGTCTGGGAAGCCCTTCTAATTTGACAACTCAGGATCTACTTTGACGTTGTGCTGGTTCGGGGCCGAAGAGAATTGACAATCACCACACACTCTGATACTGAGAACTATCTTTTTAGACCTGTGCGACTATCTGAAAAATCCCCCTAAACCTGCCCGCCATTGCCGTGTATGTCGGTATTGTAGCTCCCCTGCGAGCGAGGCGCGTTGGCAGGCGGGTCCCCCTTTAATAAAGGGGGATTTCTTGGCCAAAAGTGGTTTCCCCCCTTTGAAAAAGGGGGGCTAGGGGGGATTTAGATGCTATTGATCAAGACGACGAATACACCACTAACCGCACAGGTGGAACTTTTTCAAGGAGCCATATATGTCCAATATAGTGTTAATTGGTACCCAGTGGGGAGACGAAGGCAAGGGAAAGGTTGTAGACGTTTTAGCAGAGACGGCCCGTTTTATAGTCCGCTTTCAGGGGGGTAACAACGCCGGCCACACTATGGTGGTAGAGGGGGAGCCATTTATCAGCCATCTTATCCCGTCCGGGATACTCCGCCCTAACAAGGTCTGCTTGATTGGAAACGGTGTGGTGGTGGACCCGGGGGTGCTCATTGAAGAAATCCGGCATTTACGAGACCGTGGCATTTCCTTGGGTCCTGACAATTTATTGATCAGTGAAAATGCCCACTTAATCATGCCCTATCACAAGCTCATAGATCACGGCAGGGAACGGCTGAAGGGAGACAAAAAAATAGGCACAACAGGGCGGGGGATAGGCCCTTGTTATGAAGATAAAGTCACACGACGCGGGATTCGTTTTTGTGATTTGATTAATCCTGAAATATTTCAGCAGCAATTATCTTCTATCTTAGGCGAAAAGAATCTTTACTTAAAGGATTTTCTTAAGTCTGAAACCGTGGATAAAGCAGCGATTCTTGAGGAATATCTCCCTTATGCAAACGCACTTAGACCACATGTTGCCAATGTCTCTGTTTTAATCAGCCAGGCCGTCAAGGCAGGAGACCATGTCCTATTTGAGGGGGCCCAGGGCACGCACCTTGATATTGACCACGGGACCTACCCCTATGTAACCTCATCCAACACAGTAGCAGGGAATGCATGCTGTGGCGCTGGGATAGGTCCCACACAGATCCATGGCGTCATCGGAATGGTGAAGGCTTATACCACTAGGGTAGGCAGGGGCCCTCTCCCCACTGAACTCCATGATGAAATCGGGGACAGGATTCAGCAAAAAGGGGTTGAGTTTGGCGCAACTACCGGAAGGCGCAGGAGATGCGGTTGGCTGGACACGGTGGTTGTTCGTAATTCTGCACGCTTAAACAGTCTCACCGGACTTGCCATAACCAAGCTCGATGTGCTGAGCGGCATTGAGAACCTTATGATCTGCACAGCCTATCGATATAAGCAGGATCGACTCACAGAGTTTCCCTCGGCCTTGGGGGTGCTCGAAGAGTGTGAGCCGATTTACGAGGAGCTACCAGGTTGGTCTGATGATATTACTGCAATTCAAGACGTCGATGACCTACCGGAAAACGCTAGAACCTATGTGAAGCGTGTAGAAGAACTCGTGGAAACCCCTGTTCAGATTATCTCGGTCGGCCCCGGTCGCAAACAAACCATTGTGCTTCAAAATCCTTTTGGCAGTATATGATTTTAGCCTCAGACGCACTTTGTTTATCTGTGTAAGTCTAAACATGAGATTTCAAGAGTGCCTTGACAGCTTGAAGCAACTGCCGTAATAAAGTTGGGGTCGGGACGTGGCTCAGCCTGGTAGAGCACAGCGTTCGGGACGCTGGGGTCGGAGGTTCAAATCCTCTCGTCCCGACCAAATAAAAACAATGAGTTATCCCCTCCTCAATGCCGCACGGATTAATACGTCAGCTACAACTCGACGGTCGTGCTGTCTACATCATCCCGAGGTGTCGTGGTACACTTGCCATCAAAAACCACCCCTACATCAATAATTACCACAGGGGCACTTAGGTCACCAAACACGCGGGCCGGCGGATGCAACTCAATTCGGTCTGTGGCTTTGATATTGCCTTTTACCTCCCCACTCACAGTAGCAATGTTGACAAAAATATCAGCATGAATGACCGCTTTTTCCCCTACTATCACCATCCCATCCTTGCCTTCTATTATCCCCGTAAGATGCCCATCCAGTCGCACAGTTCCCTCAAATATGAGTTTCCCCTCCAGGGTGGTTTGCGGCCCTAGAAGCGTCTGTACTCCCTTTTCCGGCTTTTTCATTTCAGCCCTCCCCTTCTTCGCTCTCAAATCATCAGGCGTGATGTATTCCCCATATCACAAAACCCCACCTCTTTCACCAGAAACAGTGTTATACATGACATCTTTCACATCCTGTGGTTCTCTCTATTTTTCAGATTTTCCAGCGGTGCATTTTATCTCTTCCAGAGCATGGCTAATACTATCCCCAATATAAGCCATACCGGCACTGATATGATCAGAGCCAAGGTCAGCCCCCTGAAAACACCCAACTGCTTAAATAGTTTGCGGCGCTCTAAGGCCCGATCAATAATCACCTCCAGCTCATCTATCTTAATCGGCTTGGGAATAAAGTCATAGGCACCGTTCTTGATGGCCCTTACTGCCGACTCAATGGTTCCATAACCGCTGATGACCATGACCACGGCCTGGGTGTCCCGCGCCTTCACCGCATCCAAAAGCGCCATGCCGTCCATGTCCGGCATCTTAAGATCGGTGATAACAAGTTGGAAGGCCCCACTTTCAAACCTATTCAGACCTTCCCGGCCACCATAGGCGGCTTCCGCCAAATAGCCCAAATCAGACAAGGACTCTACCAGTCCATCGGCCAACTCCTTATCATCATCTACCACCAGTATTCTTACATCATGTTTATCAATAATCATGACACACTCTCCTTTTTACCGAAAGCAGCCTTGAACGCCCGCCCTGCCTGCCTCGCCTGCCCCGTAGCTCCGGCAGATGGTACCGGGGCCTGCCCCGTAGCTCCGGCAGATGGTACTGGGGTGGAATCTTTACCCTGTTGAATGTTCTTGTTTTTCCTATTCAACCGGGGCGAAGGCTATTCCTCTGGGCTGCGGATCAGTAGGCATTTTTCTGCGTCTCCCTGCCAAAAAGAGTCAGCCACATGATCTTCAGATCCAACCAGAAACTCCAAAATTTACCCAAAACAGCCTTGAGCTGTAATGGGTAACCTTACTCCCGGCCTTGCTCCATCTCTATTTCTTTAATAGCATTTTGGAATAGCAAAAAGTACCGATCAAAGAACCGAATCCATCAGCCACAATATCACCAATGCTTGCTGTCCTTTCAGGTACAAGGGCCTGGTGAACTTCATCA
>DAOUTV010000041.1 GCA_030668505.1 Desulfobacterales bacterium
CGAACACAAAAAGCTCTATTGGTTGGCACGGTAACGATTGTACTGGCTTTTCTCGCTTCATTTGCCTTTGCGGGTGGCCACGGGGGTAAGAAGTCCCACGAGATGGTCATCATAGAAGGTGGAGAGTATGTGACCATTGCATGGACCATTATCGATTCTCACAAAGAACCGGTTGCAGAAGTAGTGATCGAGTTTAGTATGAACGGCCATGATCTGCTCGAGGTTGAAACGGCAGGAAACGGCCATTATCTGGCCGAGTTTATGGTTGAGAAGGATGTCATGCAGACTGCCACCTTTGAGATGAAGGCTCACAAGAGCAGCTTTGCGACTAAGACCATCCACTTCGAGGGAGGCGAGTTTGCCGAGAAAGGAAAACACTATTATATTACCGAAGAGGTTGCGCTCGACCGGGTCCAGGGTTCGGCCTTCTGGATCTCAACCATTGTCTTTATTATTGCCTATACCCTGATCGCGTTTGAGCTCCTGCACCGTACTATTGCCGCCATGCTGGGTGCGTCCCTAATGTTGTGTATCTCATATACCATTGGTACCATCAATCCCGAGTTTCGCATCTGCTCCTTTCACAGCGCAGTTGCTTCCATTGATATGAACGTAGTCTTTCTCTTGATGGGCATGATGATCATCGTGGGTGTCCTTAAAAACACCGGCGTCTTTCAATGGTGTGCTTACATTTCTTATAAAGTGGCCAGAGGTAAGATCTTTGTCCTGACTGTTGTCTTGATGATCTTTACGGCGATCTCTTCGGCCTTTCTGGATAATGTGACCACCATGCTGCTTCTAACAGGTGTGGCCATCGAGATAGCCATTTCCTGTAATCTCAATCCCCTCCATCTGCTGATCCCGTTGGTTCTGGCTTCAAACGTGGGGGGTACGTCCACACTCATAGGTGATCCGCCCAATATCATGATCGGTTCCTATGCGGGCCTCACCTTCATGGACTTTGTGGTTGCCCTGGCCGCGCTATGTACTGTGGGCATGCTCGTCATGTTCGTTTTCACCAAACTTTGGTGGGGCAAGGCTTATGCGACGGCTCAGGCATCGGTGGCCAATGTGGAGGAGTTTACCGCCGAGTTGAAGGAAAAATATAAGATTTACGATCCGACCTTGCTCACATACGGTCTCATTATTCTGGGTTTTACCGTTTTCCTCTTCCTTTCTCACGGTTACTGGCACATGGAGGTAAGCATTGCGGCTCTTATGGGCGCGAGCGTCATTTTCACGGTAGGCGTCGTCACCAAAAAGGTAGACATGCTGCACCTGATTGAAAAGGACATTGAGTGGCCAACCCTGATGTTCTTTATCTTCCTGTTCGTGCTCGTTGGTGCTGTGGAGCAGGCAGGACTCCTTGCTGTTGTTGCCGACTGGATTCTGGACGTCTCCCAAGGAAACTTCTTGATGGCCATGACCTTGATCCTCTGGGTAGCGGCCATCATGTCTGCCTTTGTGGACAACATCCCCTTTACAGCCACCATGCTCCCGATCGTGGCCTATCTTACCAAGGTCATCCCGGGCTCTGAAAACACACTGTGGTGGGCACTGGCCGTAGGGGCCTGTTTCGGGGGCAACGGTACCATCATCGGTGCTTCTGCGAACGTTGTCACCATGGGTATTGCCGAGTCCAAGGGCTATAAGATATCCTTTATCGGGTTCATGAAACCAGCCTTCCCGTACATGATTATCAGTATTTTGATTGCCCAGGCATGGATTATGATCTTCAGGCCTACGTAGAAGCGAGATTCTTGCGGGCGGGGGTAAACCCCGCCCCTACGTTGAACAAAAAAAGCCCGACCTTTTGACAGGTCGGGCTTTTTCATTGTCAATTGGCGGGATTTTTCGGGCGGGGATAAACCCTGCCCCAACGGCGTTCTGTTGATCACGGAACAGACTTCGCCCACCACGGCACCCCAAATCGTAGGGGCGGGGTCTGTTCCGAATGCCGTTGAATTAAGTATAGATAGGTCGCTGGATAGTGTAGGATCGTAGGGGCGGGGTTTATCCCCGCCCGAAACGGCTGCAACCATCGGAGTCCCTCATGAAGCGTTTATCTGCACGCAAGAAAATCCGTAGTACGCTTGGCTACGGCATTATGCCACTTTTCACCAAATACAGATTGATAGACCCAGTCAGGGGGCCAGCCAAGAGGGAGCTTGCCAAATTTGCCCAAAAGAAGATTTTTTAGGGCATCGTTAGCATGAGCAAATAGAATAAGGCGATCTTCCTTAACCTGTTCATCCAGTTTCGCTTCCGGAAGGGAGGTCACTGCATAGTTCGTCCTACACGAAGGGCCGGAACACCTCGATTCGCCACACCAATAATCATGTTTTCAAAACTGAGATTCATAAGACGAGTTTCTCCTTTCTGGTTTGCCCAATAAAGTCGGTAGACAAAAATATCACCCCTGTGGAGTGCATAGCATAGGATTGAAAAATAGACCGGTGGATTTCGTGGAATCTGGAAGAGGGTGAACTCTGAACCTGTGAACGCCTACCTACTTGCGTGGAGGCACATCTGCTCCGCAGAATTTGCAATGCACACTTTCCAATCTTTTGCTCGCAGGGACGACCTGGTCTCTCTTGCATTTAGGACATGTCCGCTTACGGTAAAAAACTGCAAACATAGCAACTATTGGATTCATTGACTTCCCTCTCTTTTTTCCGGACTAATGAAAACAGAGTCAGATAGACTGAAGGGTCGCCGAGAACAATCCTTTTTCAACCCTACAAAAGGCCTTCTCTTAACACAAGGTCTGACAACGAGATTATTCCTAAAAGTTCTCCCTGGGCTTCAACCGGCGCTCTTCTTACGCCTGCTCGATGTAAAAGACGTGCCACATAACGGACATTCATCTCGGGCGGCACCGTAATGACCGGTTTTGTCATGACCTCGTAGACGTTGGTATTGTCCGGAGAACGCTTGGGCGCGATGACGTCTCGCACCAAATCCGGGATGGTGACAATGCCCCAGGCATCGTTGGGATGGCGTTTGTCCACTAGCAAGGCCGTGACATTTTCGGATCGCATCTTCGTGACAGCCTCCCGGACTGTGGCCATGCCATCTATGGTCACCACATTTCGGCGCATAACATCTTTGGCTTGAACAATCGATATTTTTACTGACATAGTTATGTGTCCTTTCTTCCCGTCTTCAGGATTTTCCTGTTGAGCAAACTTTTGAAGATTCGCCTAGTACCCCGTCTCATAAATTCTGCATCTTGAAATGGCAAAATGAAATATCGCAGAAGTACATACATTTCATCCATCTGTCAGAGACGGGGAAACCCGAAATTCTAATATCGAAATTCGAAACAAATTCGAATGACCAAAATATCAATGACCAAAACATAAAGACACAGGGCTAAACTGCTTTTGTTTGTTTTGAGTTTTGAACATTTGAATTTTGATATTGTTTCGGATTTCGGATTTCGATATTCGGATTTTGACAGCCGTTGTAACGTTCCAGCAACATGTTGAATTGCCAAAATCGAATACAGAACTTTTAGGACACCGCACTAGGAGGCTGTCCGAGGTTCAGAAATACTCTTTTCGAACCTCTTCCTTGAATCGCTCCATCTGGCTTTCCAGACCGGCCACGTGTTCCACCGGCAATACGAAAGCGATACCGGTGCCAGGCTTTTCAAAGTGTCCGGCTTCGCAGATTGCTTTCATAACCGCTTCCACCAGGTGTTCCTCCAACAGGAATATGACCAAATCTGTCTGTGCTTCAAGGGTCAGCCCAAAAAAGGTCTTTGCCTCATGAATGCCCGTACCGCGCGAAGGAGTAATCGTGGCGCCGGTGGCGCCGGTGGCCTTTGCGGCATCCACGATGCGATCGGTCACATCGGTCTTCACGGTCGCAATGATTGCTTTGAATCTCATGTTATTCCTCCTTAGTGGGCCTGGAACGTATTCTTGCCCACAACTCAACAAGTTGGGCATAACCCATGACTGTTATTATTGGAAACAAGCTTGCGAAGGCGATCAGGCCAAAGCCGTCGAAAGCGGGATTCCGTCCCGGGATGGTTGCCGAAAGCCCCAGGCCTAAAGCCGCCACCAGCGGAACTGTCACGGTAGATGTGGTCACCCCTCCGGAATCGTAAGCGAGGGGAATAATCGCTTTTGGCGCAAAGATAGTCTGCACCACCACTATCAGGTATCCGGCTGCGATATACAAAAAAAGGGGGGTCCCGGTAATGATCCGGAATGTTCCCAGCGCAATCCCGATCGCGACCCCAAAGGCCACGACAAGTCGCAACCCCCATTGGCTGATGGTGCCTCCGGAGGCCTGATTCGCCTTATAAGCAACAGCAATGAGAGCAGGCTCAGCAATGGTTGTGGCAAAACCAATCAAGGCGGCAAACACATAGACCCAGCCGTAAGCCCACCAATCCGGGCCTTGAGGCACTATCTTTGTTCCGAAGACAAACTCCGGGGCCGAGAGTTGCTTCGCCATAATCTTTCCAAGCGGAAAAAGGGCTTTCTCCAGGCCCACGAGGAACAGCGTGAGCCCTGCCAGCACATAACCGAAGCCCACAACCACCTGACGCAAGTGAGGGATGGGCTGGCGCAGTATGATGACCTGGAAACCCACTATGAGGGCCAAAACTGGAAAAACATCCCTGCAAGTAGCCACAAATGTCTGTGCAATTTCAAGCAACATGTCCATCTACCAGACGATTTTAACGCCAAATACTATCATGCCAAAGCCCATAACAAAAATCATGGGAAGCAGGGAGGCAAAAGCAATCATGCCAAAGCCGTCCACCATGGGGTTACGGCCCCGAATAGAGGAAGCAAGGCCAACCCCTAAGGCGGTGACAAGGGGCACCGTTACCGTGGAAGTGGTGACGCCTCCGGAGTCATAGGCAATACCCACAATTTCCTTGGGGGCTATTATACTCATCAAAACGACAATCATATAGCCGGCGATAATCAGATAATGAACGGGCCAGCCGCGCAGGACACGTATTATGCCAATCCCGATAGCCAGCCCCACGGAAACAGCCACCGTAAGACGCAAGCCAAGAGCATAGGACGCCCGGGCGTTTTCGCCAGGTGCGATAATGTCCGCTTGAGCCGCCACTTTTGCAGCTTCCTGGGTGATGGCAATCAGAGCGGGCTCGGCCACGGTAGTGGAAAACCCTAAGCCGAATCCAAAGATCAACAACCAGACCAGACTCCCTTTTCGTGCAAAAGCAACGGCCAGGGCCTCCCCGATGGGGAATAGGCCCATTTCAAGGCCCTGGACGAACAGCATGAGGCCGATTACTACTAAGGCTGCGCCCATAAGTACCTCAAGGAGTTCCGGAAATGGCTGCCGAAGTACGGCAAGCTGAAAGACAGTGATGACCAGTATGATGGGCAACAGGTCGCGGCCTGCTTCTTTTAGCTTAGCAAATATTCTCCGAAGGAGTGTGAGGATAAGATACTGTATAGCCGTCTTCATAGTTCAAGATCTTAACATCTATCCCGTATTCCGCAAAGCAGAATTCTAATACACTGAAATGGCAATATATTTGGATTTTTAGACCAGGCACATCCGGCTGGTTCATTGCCGGCACCCGCCTGCCAACGCCTGAGGCAGCATTGAGCTTATGTGCCGGCATCTCTGGCAATGGCGGGCAGGTGCGTGGCAATGGCGGGCAGGTACCCCCCCTGCCCTACATTTTTCTGTTTGTCGCTGAGCAAAAAAGGCTGATGCTTATACGAAGTCGGGCTTTTTCGTTCCTAGCGTATGGAACGCCCGGTTTGCGGTGTGTGATCGTAGGGGCGGCCCGCCCTGGCCTCCGGCTCCGCTTCCAGCCCGTAGGGCTTACAGGCCGGAGGGTAGAGCCTACGCCTCGGAGAGCGCGACAGAAATTGGACAATGCCCAGGAGAGAAAAACCCCGGTCTGTCTTCGACCCTGCCTTCGACATGAGCTCAGGCCGAATGTAGCTCAGACCGAAGGGGGCCAGGGGGTTTATCCCCGCCCGAAAGAGTGGCAGCTATTGGACATCTTACCCGCCCGTTAATTTTTCAATCCTTTTTCCCACCGGCGGGTGGGTGCTGAAAAGGTTCATGAGGCTTTTTCCGGACAAGGGATTCATGATGAACATGTGGGCTGTGGCCGGCTCGGCCTTCATGGGTATCTGTCGCGAGGCTGAAGATATCTTTTGCAAGGCACTTGCCAGCCCATAGGGACTACCCGCAAAAGAGGCGCCTGCTGCATCGGCTGCATATTCCCTGGACCGGGATATGGCCATCTGGATCAACATGGCCGCAATAGGCGCAAGGATAGACATGGCAATAAGGCCGATCATGCCCCCGCCATCATCATCATCACGCCCCCCGAAACCAAACAGGGCAGCCCACCTGGCCATACTGGCGATCATCATGATGGCACCGGCCATAGTAGCCGCAATCGAGCCGATCAGGATGTCCCGGTGCTTCACATGGGCCAACTCGTGGGCGAGCACACCCTTAAGCTCATTCTCGTCCAGAAGCCTAAGAATTCCCTGGGTAACCGCCACTACCGCATGCTGGGGATTGCGGCCTGTGGCAAAGGCGTTTGGGGATTCAGAGGGCATGATGCAAACCTTTGGCATCGGAAGGCCGGCCTGCTGGGCCAGTTGTCTGACCATGCGATGTAACCCTGGCGCCTCAGCCTCAGAAACCGGCTTGGCCCGGTAAATCCTCAACACGATCTTGTCCGAAAACCAGTAACTGCCAAAGTTCATGATTATCGCAAAGAAAAATGCGATGATCATTCCCTGTCGTCCCCCCAGCAAATTGCCGATGATCATGACAAGGACAGTCAATCCGGCCAAAAGAATACCGGTTCTTATCGAATTTCCCATAATTCCTCCCTTACCATTGCGGAATGCGGATTTCGGAATGCGGAATGAAAAACAATTTCAGAATCCAGTATCAAGCATCCAGCATCCAGCATCAGATCCTGTACCGTATGGTAGAATGATATCAATCATAGACAAAACCTGTCAAGATGCAACGATTGATGACCTCGTAAAAAGTCGAAAAACACCATTTTTTGTCATTCCGGCGAAAGCCGGAATCTAGTTTTTTCAATTGGTTACAGAGTTTCTGGACTCCGGTTTTCACCGGAGTGACGACTTTTTACGAAGCCATCAACGGTTGGCCGTTGTTACTGCACCCTGAAAACAATTTTTCCTTCATTCACATCAGCCAGGATGTGAGCCCGTTCACCCAGATTCCCCTGGAGCATTTCCATGGCCAATGGGTTTTCAATATGCTTCTGGATAGCCCGCTTCAATGGACGGGCACCAAAAGCAGGGTCATAACCTTCTTGGGCCAAGAGCACCTTGGCCGCATCCGAAAGTTCAAGGGTCACATTATGCTCTATGAGCCGTTTCTGCACACTCTTGAGCTGAATATCCACGATGGCATTTAGCTGTTCAGGTGCCAGATTGTGGAAGATGATTATGTCGTCTATTCGATTCAGAAACTCCGGCTTGAAACCTGCCCGCAAGGCCTCCATGACGCGCTTTTCCATCTCTTCATGTTGGCCTGCACCCAACTCCTGGATCCAGTGGCTTCCCACGTTTGAGGTCATGATAATGATGGTGTTTTTGAAATCAACGGTTCGACCGTGACCATCGGTCATTCGGCCATCATCCAAAATCTGCAAGAGGGCATTGAAGACCTCGGGATGAGCCTTTTCTATCTCGTCAAAGAGAACAACCGAATATGGCCGACGCCTGACGGATTCGGTCAGATGTCCGCCCTCCTCATAGCCCACATATCCGGGAGGTGCGCCAATCAATCTCGAGACCGAGTGTCTTTCCATATACTCAGACATATCAATGCGGATCATGGCCTGGTCGTCATCAAAGAGAAATTCAGCCAGGGCCTTGGCCAGTTCTGTCTTGCCGACCCCCGTGGGTCCCATAAAGATAAAGGAACCGATGGGCCGATTGGGGTCCTGGAGGCCTGAGCGTGCGCGTCTCACTGCATTGGAGACCGGCACAATGGCATCGTTCTGGCCCACGACCCGCTTTCCGAGTCGCTCCTCCATATGCACAAGCTTTTCTCGTTCCCCTTCCATCATCCGGGAAACAGGTATGCCTGTCCACAAGGAGACCACTTCTGCCACATCCTCGTCATCCACCTCTTCCTTGAGCATCTTGCGGTCTACCTGAAGTTCGGCAAGCCGCTGTTTGGCCTCTTCGAGCCGTCTATTTAAATCGTTTACCACCCCGTAACGGAGCTCTGCGGCCCTGGCAAGGTTTCCCTTTCGCTCGGCCTGTTGTTCCTCAATGCCTACCCGCTCGAGTTCCTCCTTGACCTGGCGAATGGCCTGGATGGCCTCTTTTTCGTTTTGCCAGTGGGCTTTCATCTCCCGGCTTTTTTCCTCCATGGCTGCAAGGTCTTTTTCAAGCTTGGCCAGTCGCTCCTTTGAGGCCTCGTCGGTTTCCTTCTTCAGGGCCTCCCGTTCGATCTGGGCCTGGACGATCCTGCGCTCCACCTCGTCGATCTCGGCCGGCATGCTGTCGATCTCGATGCGGAGCCTGGAAGCGGCCTCATCAATCAGATCGATCGCCTTGTCCGGAAGGAATCTATCCGATATATAACGGTGGGACAGGGTCGCTGCAGCCACAATCGCCGAATCCTTGATTCTTACCCCGTGATGAACCTCGTATTTTTCTTTCAGGCCCCGCAGAATGGATATGGTGTCTTCCACGGTGGGTTCCTGAACAAGAACCGGTTGAAAGCGCCGTTCTAAGGCCGCATCCTTTTCCACATACTTTCTGTACTCGTTTATAGTGGTAGCCCCCACGCACCGAAGGGTGCCGCGGGCCAAAGCGGGCTTAAGCATGTTTGACGCATCCACCGCGCCCTCAGCCGCCCCGGCCCCAACCACGGTATGGAGCTCGTCAATGAACATGACGATTTCGCCTTCAGCAGCCTCCACCTCTTTTAGGACGGCCTTCAGGCGGTCTTCAAATTCGCCGCGGTATTTTGCACCCGCAATAAGGGCACCCATGTCAAGGGCAACCAGTCGCCGGTTCTTGAGGGTCTCGGACACATCGCCGTTCACAATACGCTGGGCCAGGCCCTCCACGACGGCTGTCTTGCCAACACCAGGCTCACCAATGAGGACAGGGTTATTCTTGGTGCGGCGAGAAAGGACCTGCACTACACGGCGTATCTCTTCATCCCGGCCGATCACCGGGTCCAGCTTCCCAAGGCGTGCAAGGTCAGTCAGGTCCCGGCTAAACTTCTGTAGGGCTTGATACTTTTCCTCTGGGTTAGGATCGGTAATCCGCTGTGTGCCCCGGATATCCACCAAAACTTTCAGGATAGTCTCGCAGGTCACCCCGGCGCCGGCCAGTATGCGGGCAGCATCCGTTTCTTTCTCGTCGGTCATGGCCACCAGGATGTGCTCGACGCTCACATATTCATCCTTCATCTTGGCCGCCTCGGCAAAGGCCCTATCGAGCACCTTTTTGGTGATTGGAGAGATATAGGCCTCCGCCATACCGGCCCCGCTCACCTTGGCTTTCTTTTCAAGGGCTTCCGTAATCCCATGCAACACCGCTTCAGGTGATGCCCCCAGCTTCTGAAGAATGGAACGAGTAATCCCCTCGGGCTGCTCCAACATGAACTTCAAGAGATGCGCAGGCTCGATCTGCTGATGTCCCAATTGGCCCGCCAGGGCCTGGGCGCCTTGAATCAGTTCCTGAGATTTTATGGTAAATTTATCAAAACGCATGATTTTCTCCTTAAGATGTTCTAATTAAGAGTAACCGTTCACGGGTTCACAGGTTCAGGGTTTACCGGAACTCTAAACCGCTTTTCAAATAAAATAAGCACCTGATATGTATTGTCAAACGTCGCTATTTGCCCATTTGCGCTATGCTCCGGTGGGCCGTGCTCATCGTTTGGACCAAATAGATCCGCGCATTGTTCCCCCCTCACCCCGGCCCTCTCCACCCCATAAGCGCTAAGTTATTTTTGCACCGGATGAACTGTGGAAGGTTTACTGAAAAAAATGAACATCGAACATCGAACGTCCAACATCGAACGTTGAATGGGAAAAAGGGA
>DAOUTV010000006.1 GCA_030668505.1 Desulfobacterales bacterium
ACCATCTCGAGTAAGTACCCTTACAGCCTCATAACCCTCTTTGGTCCCCGGTATCTTAATCATAAGGTTTGGCCTCGCCACATCCTTATGGATTCTCTTGGCGTGGTCAATGGTCTTCTCTATTTCATAAGCGTAATCAGGGTTCACCTCAAGGCTTACATAACCATCGCGCCCTCCTGATGCCGTATAATTATCGTACAGCAGATCTGCAGCCGATTGAATATCCTGTCTGGTAATAAAGTCACAGATCTCATCAGGTGGCTTGCCGGCCTTGGCCAGTTCTTTTATGGAAGAATCATATACCGAAGATCCATTAACCGCTTTTTCAAAAATACTCGGATTGGAAGTGACCCCTGTAATACCCAAACCAAACAGGTTCTCAAGTTTACCGTTCTGTATTATTCTCCTATCTATGTTGTCATACCATGGACTCTGCCCAAGTTCCAATAACGTCTTCAAATTATTACTCATATTTCCCCCACAATGTGTAGCATATAACTTGGTTCTATTGACTCACTATTTCATTTTTACTCAGCTTAATTGTATTGTTCGCAGTACTTAATCTAATAGACTACTAAGAGTCAAGCCTATATTAAATTGCGGGGTCTCGTCGTGCTTAACAACCTGTAAAATTGCTTTCCTTTCTTGAATTTGTTATTATGTAAAACTTGATGACATCGTAAAAAGTCGATTTCAGTCAATGTGTCATTTCGACCGCAGGGAGAAATCTTGTATTTTTAGCATGTTGCACAACAAAGATTTCTCGCTTTGCTCGAAATGACAAGTTATTAAGACTTTTTACGAAGCCGTCAAACTTGATGATTTCGTAAAAAGTCGAAAAACATCCCTTTCTGTCATTCCGGCGAAAGCCGGAATCCAGTTTATTCAGATAGTTACAAAGGTTCTGGACTCCGGTTTTCACCGGAGTGACGACTTTTTACGAGACCATCAAACTTAACGTGTCTGAAAAAGGCCGTGTTAAAAAGAACCGTTTGAGGGCATTAATCCGAGTTTTACAATTTTAGAGAAGCGATACTTAGATCTTTCAATAATAGCCAAACAGACCAAGGAAAAGTACTTTGAAACAGCTTCTAATATTTACATCTATTCGCTTTAATAAATTGGATATATCCTAATGCATATGTTCATATTTATGTTGATATTTTTTTTATAATTCATTAGGTTATGAACAATGACATATATATTTTATTTATCAAATTTTTATTGCAAACTTATTAACAAAAATAAAATGATTTTTTATTTTTATTTCAATGTATTACTTTAGATATTAACAAATTAAACAGGTATTATTATTAGTATTATTCTTTTTTTATATATAAATTAAAAATAAGAAGAAAAAGTCTCATAGAATGGCAGAATAAATAAATTCAAGGAGTTGGTTATGGAATTCAAAATTAATAAAGATACTATTTTAGATGCATTAACAAAAACACAAGGAATTGCAGGAAAAAAAACCAATATTCTAATTACATCCTGTGTTTTTCTTTCTGCAAAAGGATCTATTGTTTCGATAAGGGCTACTGATCTTGAAATGGCATTTAAGGCAGAATATGAAACAGAGGTGTTAAGAGAAGGTTCAACCGCAGTTCCTTCAAGAAAATTATATGAGATAGTAAGAGAATTTCCCAGTGATATAATTGCAATAAAAGAAACTGAAAATAAATGGATACAAATTGCAGAAAGTAAAATTGAATACAATATTGTAGGTATGCAGCCTGATGATTTTCCTGGTTCACCTGATATTGCGGGTATGGAGTTTTTTGAGATTGATGTGAATGTATTGAAAAATATGATTAATAAGACCATATACAGCGTCCTCGCAGATGAAGGGCGTGCTCAACTTTCAGGTATCTGTTTTGAGAGCATAAGCACTAAGGATATCAATAAAATACGTATGGTATCAACGGATGGACATAGGCTTTCCAAAATAGATTATATTATTGAGGATGACAGATCCCCCCTGGAAGGACTAAAAAGGGGTGTTATCCTGCCAAGAAACGGGATCTTAGAGATCTTAAAGATTTTGGAAGGGGGAAAGTCGGTTCAAATTGGATGTAAGGATGATAATTTTGTTATAAGGAAAAATAAAGAGGAGCTTATCATTAGGTTAATTGAGGGTGAATTTCCAGATTATGAAATGGTTATTCCGAAGAAAGGCGGGAATGAGATGAAAGTGCAAAAGGAAAAATTTTTAAAGATGTTAAAAAGGATGTCCATACTTTCTTCTGATAAATATTCCGGGATTCGCTTTAAGATAGATAGAGATCAGGTTGAAGTTACAACCACAAACCCGGAGATAGGAGAAGCAAAAGAGACTTTCTCCGTGCTGTATGAGGGCCAACCACTGGAGATGGCTTTCAATCCGAGATATTTTATGGAAGCGCTGAATAGTATGGAAAGCGAAGAAGTAATAGTAAGATTTAAGGATGAAGTAAATCCGTGTACGATAGAAGGTAAAAATGATATGGGTTTCTTGGGTGTGATTATGCCAATGAGAGTATAAAAATGGAACATACTGATAAAACATATGATGCGGATAAGATAAAGGTATTAGAGGGTCTTACTGCGGTAAGAAAAAGGCCCTCTATGTATATTGGTAATGTAGACATGGAGGGCCTTCATCATCTCGTCTATGAAGTGGTAGACAATAGCGTGGATGAAGCCTTGGCGGGGTATTGCGACCATATAATGGTATCCATTCATTCAGATAACAGTGTCACCGTAGAGGATAACGGGCGGGGTATACCCGTAGGAATACACAAGACGGAGAAAATACCAGCCGTTGAAGTTGTTATGACAAAACTGCATGCCGGCGGGAAGTTTGATCACGACTCTTATAAAGTATCCGGTGGACTACATGGAGTGGGTGTTTCTGTTGTAAATGCTCTATCTGGTTTTCTTGAAGTAGAGATTCGTTCGGGTGGAAAGGTTTATTATCAGACGTATGAGAAAGGGAAAAGCACTAGTCCGGTTGAAGTTATAGGAAAAACAAAGAGAAACGGGACAAAAGTACGCTTTAGACCCGATCCTGAGATATTCAAGACGATGGACTTCAGTTTTGATATCATATCTCAAAGGTTGAGGGAGCTTGCCTTCTTGAACAAAGAGCTTAGGCTTGTGCTTGAAGATGAGCGTACGGACAAAAAGAAAGAATACTATTATAAGGGCGGCATAATATCGTTTGTGGAGTATCTTAATAAGGGAAGAACCCTCCGGAACAGAAAGCCTGTTTACATGGAAGCCGAAAAGCAGGACGTTTACATGGAAGTGGCAATTCAGTATAATGATACGTATTCTGAAAAGATCTTTTCCTTTGCAAACAACATTAACACCCAGGAAGGCGGCTTCCATGTGGTTGGATTCAAGTCGGCCCTCACTCGCACCATTAATCAGTATGCCTCCAACAATCTGCCCAAAAACCTTCAGGAGAAATTAAGCGGGGATGACGTTAGGGAGGGGTTGACTGCCGTAATTAGCATCAAAATGCGGTCTCCTCAGTTTGAGGGTCAAACCAAGACCAAGCTTGGCAACAGCGAGGTTAAGGGTTTCGTGGAGGCCCTGGTCAACGAAAAGCTTGGCACCTTTCTTGAGGAAAACCCCGGCGAAGCGAAAAGAATCTTAACAAAAGTTGTTGAGGCGGCGCGGGCAAGGGAGGCCGCCAGGCGTGCGAGGGACATAGCAAGGAAAAAGGGTGCATTGATAGAAGGAACTCTTCCCGGTAAGCTGGCAGATTGTCAGGAGTCCGATCCGTCCAGAAGAGAGCTTTTTATCGTGGAAGGGGATTCGGCCGGTGGCAGCGCCAAACAGGGGAGAGATCGAAAGTTTCAGGCGGTGCTTCCTTTGAAGGGAAAGATTATAAATGTTGAGAAGGCCCGGTTTGATAAGATGTTAAAAAGTGAGGAAATAAAGACACTGATAACGGCTCTTGGGACCGGTGTGGGCCGTGATGAATATAGCATAGAAAAATTACGATACCACAACGTCATTATTATGACGGATGCGGATGTGGATGGGTCCCATATTCGAACCCTTCTATTGACGTTCTTTTATCGTATGATGCCAGACTTGATTGATCGGGGTTATCTCTACATCGCACAACCACCACTTTTTGGGGTAGGAAAAGGAAAGAATGCCGTCTATATCAAACACGAGGGCGGGCTAGACGAATTTTTGATGAAGCGGGTCTGCCATGATAAAAGGGTTGAGGGGAATGAAGGGCGCGTCTTGTTGGAAAAGGAGGGCCTATATACATTTCTTGGTAAACTGACCGACTATGGCGGGGTGATTAATAGGCTGGGACGGCGAGGCTTTGACAGGAAGACGATAGAGTTTTTAATAGGAAACAATGTAAACAACAGAGCTTTTCTTCAGGACAAAAAGGAAATGACGCTTTTAGCAAAGCGTTTAGCCTCGGAAGGCTATCAGGTGGATAAGTTGCTCAGAGACGACGAGCACAACACATATGAGTTTATCATCGGCACGGGCGAAAACGAGACAAGGGGAAAGTTGGGTTGGGAGCTTGTCTCTTCTGCGGACTTTCAGAAGGCGATTGTATTATGGAATGATATTTCGTCTCTCGATAGGCCCCCGTTTAAGGTTTACCATAACGGCAAAGAAGAGGTTTCGATAGACGACAAAGACGAACTCCTTTCGTATCTTTTGTCGGACGCCAAGAAAGGCCTTTCAATTCAGCGTTACAAGGGCTTGGGAGAGATGAATCCCGATCAACTGTGGGAGACAACTATGGATCCACAAAATCGAACCCTGTTGAAAGTAAAAATCGAAGACATGTTTGAGGCCCACGATATCTTCTCGGTGTTAATGGGTGGCGAGGTTGACCCCAGGCGACAATTCATCGAGGATAATGCCTTGGAGGTCAGGCGTTTGGATATATAACATAAGAGCATGAGGCGATTTTGTGACTTGATAGAGGTACTATTATGAAGTTGGTTTTTATAGAGGCCAGAGATTTACCGGATGCATGGTTTCAGTGTGTCTATGAGATTATGGATAAAGGCCACGAATATGTGATTGATCATGGCAGCTATTCCGGACAGAAACGCCTTGAATTTGATTATGTTACGATTCATATCAAATACCCTGGTGTCCGTCCCTTAATTCCTGACATCCCCCCCTCTCTTGGTATACCCAATCCTGTGGCCCCCGGGTATGTGGAAGAGTATCTCCCATATTTAATGACTCCGGAAAAGGAGCCTAATGAGGACTACACGTATGGCGAACGCTTGGCAGGATGGTCTTACCTTTGCCCTATAGATGGACAAGGCGGTAAGGGGGCTCATGAAGGGCAAGCGGCTTTACATGGGGCCGTTCAAAGGCGCGTCGTCGACCAGATCGAAGGGGTTATCAGTATGTACAAGTTGAAAGGGTATGGGACGAATCAAGCCGCCATGACGGTTTCGGTTCCATCCGACATTCTCCTTAACGATCCGCCCTGCTTGCGGCATATTGATACTCGTATCCAGGACGGTAAACTTCATTTTATGGTATATTTTAGATCTTGGGATTTGTGGAACGGGTTTCCGGCCAACCTGGGTGGAGTTCAGCTCCTTAAGGAATACATGGCAGCAGAAATAGGTGTGGAAGACGGTGAGATGATTGCGAGCAGCAAGGGACTTCACCTCTACGATTATGTTTGGGAGTTGGCCCAACTAAGGACAATGCGCACACGCAAGCCGGAGTCTGGCGCGCCTGCTATAGAAAATTACGAGCTGACAGTAAATGGCGGGTAGGTGAAGCCCGGGTTGTAGGGTTGAGGCTTTATCGGATTGTGGGAATCCGCGGCGGTCAAAGGAAACTCAAGTAATGATGTGCATTTGATCAGCCTGGCGTACCAGCTTAGTCCCAACTGATGTGGAACAAAGGGCGCAAAGATATTCATATTTTTCCCCTTGAGGGAGGACCAGAAGAAGGCGCTTGCGCACCGGAACAGCACGTTTGCATTGAGGACAATAGAGCTCGGTAGCATCAAATTCCTTAAACGTTTCTTCCCCGGCGGAATCCGTTGAAGGAAAAACGTCCCCGCTATAGATGAATCTGTTTCGCATGATAGTGTTGTTTCTTTAGCCCCTTTAAGGCGGCGAAGCCGGATTATATAAAATCGCGTGGCGTTTTTAATAGGTTTAAAAATATTATCACTTTTGAGTTTTGTCAAGGGGGTCCTGTTGAGGGGATGCTATGGAGACCAAAAAGATAGAACACATTGGGATAGCAGTAAGCGACCTTGAGTCGGCTAAAAACTTTTATACAAAGGCGCTTGGTCTCAAGGTTAGACATGAAGAATCCTTGGAGGGGATGAGAATAGCGTTTATCCCGGTGGGGAATGTGAATCTGGAACTGATTCAATCTACTACAGAAGATGGCGTGATAGCAAAATTTATAGCCAAGCGAGGTGAAGGTGTTCACCACATTGCTTATGAGGTTGAGGATGTCTCTTCGGCGCTTGAGGAATTAAAGGATCAAGGGGTGAAACTGGTTGACGAGGCGCCCCGAATGGGTGCTCATGGGAAGGAGGTTGCGTTCGTGCACCCAAAAAGCTCCTATGGTGTATTGACTGAGCTCGTGTGTAATAAAACAACGACGCAAAAGGGTTGACATGATAGAAAAAACGAAGTTATAATTAAAATTTTCGAATTTTGATCACCGGATTCCAGTAGAGAGCGATTTCAATTTAGTACAGCAAGAAGGTAATAGATCATGAAACGAACTTATCAGCCGAGCAGAATTAAGCGCCGTAGAGACCACGGGTTCCTGTCAAGGATGTCCACAAAGAGTGGGAGAAAGATCATAAAGCGCCGTCGTGCAAAGGGGAGGAAGCGCTTGAGCGTGTAAAGGCTTATGTAGACCTTGGGAACATTTTCTTTAACAAAGCCGGAACGCCTATTGAGGCGAGCGGATTTTAAAAAATTGTCCGGGGATGGCAGCAGGATTGAGGGAGATTATTTTGTTATACTATACTCCCAAAATGGTCTGGGAAAAATGCGTTTAGGGGTTACGGTAAGCAAGAGAGTTGGGCATGCTGTGATTCGCAATCGTGTCAAGCGGTTGGTGCGAGAATTTTTTCGTCTGCACAAGGCTTTGTTTAGTGACAGCTATGATGTGAATGTCATAGCAAAAAGCGGGACTTCTAATCTGTCCTCTCGGCAGATAAAGGGGGCGCTGGAAGCTATGGTTCGCGATATATTAAGGGACTGCAAGCATGAGGCCGTTTCTGCTGGCACTCATTAGAGCCTATCAATACATCCTTTCACCACTCTTCACACCGGCATGTCGCTTTGTCCCAACCTGCTCGGAGTATGCATTCTGTGCCGTAAAGCGTTATGGTGCATTGAGGGGGTCCTGGATGGCTCTGAGAAGGATTTTCCGGTGCCATCCCTTTCACGCGGGCGGTGTTGATCCTGTTCCATAAACAAAAGGTAACACTTTACGTGTATGATAAAGACCCGTTTTGCGGACGATATTGAGCAATTTTGGAAAAAGATTCATGAATCCCAAAATGGCTCGCAGGAGTGAGCAAAATCCGGCCTTTTTCAAAAAGCTAAACTCTTACAACAAAAAAAGAGGCTTTAGGCGCACGGCTCGGGTTGTTTTGACCCTATTTCATCCAAGGAGAACCGATCCATGTCAATGGAATTGAGGATGTTGTTGGCAATAATTTTATCATTTGGGATATTTTTCTTGTACCAGGTGGTCTTTGTAAAAGAAGCCCCGCAGGAAAACAATGAGTCGGTCCCGAAAGCACAAGAGGCGAACAAGCAGCCCCTTGCAATGGATGAAGATGTCAGGGTCTTGGATGAAAAGTCATTGCAAGAAGAAGTCAGCGTTCCAAGTCCTGTGCGACAAGGGAGAACGATTACTGTTTCAACATCCCTTTATGTGGCGGAATTTACGGAAAATGGTGGGGTACTCAAGACTTTCAAGCTGAAAAACTACAAGGAAAGCATGGGGACTGACGCCCCCATGAAGGAGCTTGTCGTATCGTCGGATGAGCCTGTATATACCTTGGGCGTATCTTTTCTAGGGGAAAAAGTAGGTGGTTTAAAGAGAGCGGTCTTTGATGCATCCGCCGGAAGCGATTTGATGAATGTCACCGAGAGGAACAAACGACTGATCTTTACGTGGACATCTCCGGAGGGAATTACGATCGTCAAGACCTACACCTTTTCGCCGGATGCTTATGAGATTGGTCTGGGAATTAAGGTTCGAAATTTTTCGCCCGAGGCAATAGATAACAATTTGACCATTTCCTTGAGAAACATCCTAAATGGGGCCGAGGAATCTAGGTATGTCTTTTCTGGTCCTGCGGCTTTGATCAATGGAGAGCTTGAAGAAATCAAGATAAAGAAAATCGCCAAACAAGACAAATATGTGGGCCGCATAGGGTGGATGGCTTATGAGGACCAGTATTTTGTATCAGCCTTAATACCACAAAAGGCCCGGGAGGCGAGCATCGGTCTTGGAATAACATCCACACAGGTCCTTGAAGCGACCTATATAGACCCCTCAGGGCCCGTACCACCCGGAACGGAGCGGACCTATCAGTATAGGGTCTATTTCGGGCCCAAGAGTCTGGAAAGCCTTGGTTCGGTGGGGGCTGACTTTGCAAAAATCCTCGATTTCGGGTTTTTTGATATCATTGCAAAGCCGTTGCTACATGCTATGAACTTTTTGCAGCGGTACCTTACCAACTATGGCATTGTCATCATCATCATTACAATCATTGTCAAGCTGCTCTTCTGGCCGCTGAGCAACAAGAGCTATCAGTCTATGAGCCAGATGAAGAAGTTGCAGCCCAAGATGGCGGAACTCCGAGCCAAGTACAAAAACGACAAGAAGATGATGAACCAGGAAATTATGAACCTTTACAAGCTGTACAAGGTGAACCCCTTGGGCGGCTGTCTGCCGATGATTTTTCAGATACCCGTATTTTTTGCGTTTTATAAGATGTTATACCAGGCCATTGAATTGAGACATGCTCCGTTTTTCTTGTGGATTGATGATCTATCAGCACCCGACCGGTTATTTAGCTTTGACTTCACAATACCGATGATGACAGCACCTTACGGGATACCCGTGTTGACGATTATCATGGGTGCATCAATGTTTTTGCAGCAGAAGATGTCCCCGCCACCAGGGGACCCCACACAGGCCAAGATGATGATGTTCATGCCAATTTTTTTCACGTTCATATTCATAAACTTTCCCTCGGGGCTTGTCTTATACTGGCTGGTAAACAACATTCTTTCAATGGGTCAGCAGTATTACGTTACCAAGAAAACAGCTTAATGACGGAGGTATTTATCCCATGTTGGCTAACCATGAATTCGAGGGAAAAACAAAAGAAGAGGCTGTGAGGAAGGCATGCGAGAAACTACACGTCACAGAGGAGCAACTTGAAATCGAAGTGCTTTCTTATGGTTCAACGGGAATATTTGGACTGGTGGGAGCCAGGAAGGCACAAATAAGGGTGAACCTTCGGGAAGCCCTGGAAGCCAAAATCGACGAGAAGAAGCCTGACACGGGGGATGAGACGGAAGAGGTTGCCGAGATAGCCAAAATCGACGAGAAGCCTGACATGGGGGATGAGACGGAAGAGGTTGCCGAGATAGCCAAAAATGCTTTGGAACACATACTTTCTTATATCATAGATGACGCTACCGTGACGGTCGCCAAATATCCTCAAAATATAAGGCTTAGGATAGAGGCGAGCAACCCGGCTATCATTATCGGGAGGCATGGCAGGACGCTGGATGCTCTTCAATACTTAGTTCGTAGGATTGTAAGGAAAAAGAAGCCCACAAGGATTGGCATTTCTTTTGATGTAGAAGGATATCGGGACAGACGAAAGGCTTCACTGACCCAGTTCGCTCTGCGTCTGGGGGAAAAGGTTAAACATTCCGGCAAGCCGGCCACCATCAGCCCGATGAGTGCCTATGACCGAAGAATTGTGCATATTGCATTGAAAAATAATACCTCAGTGAGAACTCAGAGCAAGGGTAACGGATTGTTCAGAGAGCTGGTTATCCTGCCGCGGAAGAAGCACAGATAGTTTCTTTGGCCCCGTTCTTTTCCTGAACCCACAGCCATGCGAATAAAGGGCTATAGATCAACAGGTTGTAGAAATTCCGTTAGATAGTGCCCATCCACGAATCGTAAAAACTCAATGGGCACAAGCGTAAGTTTCCAATTCAGAAATGAGCAATTTTTCGCAAGGTCAAGGAAAACGAGGGGTTGCGCGGAGGCGTACCGAGGTACGTCGCACAAGCAACCCCGCAGTTCGACGCCGAGATTGCGGAAAAGGGCCATTTATGGATGGAAACTAGTTATGGATGATGATACCATAGCCGCTGTTGCCACCCCACCCGGGGCCGGTGGTATCGGTGTTGTGAAGATTTCCGGGCCACAGGCAATCCACATAGCGCTTCCACTCTTGCATCCGCCAAGAGACCCTTCGCGTATAAAATCCCACCACTTCTATTACGGAACTATCATTGACCCTGAAACTGAAAAGACCCTGGATGAAGTCCTTTTTACTATCATGAGAGCCCCACGTACATATACCAGAGAGGATGTGGTGGAGATTCAGGCTCACGGGAGCAGGTGTGGGCTGGGTGCGATCTTGGAATTGGTGCTAAAGCGAGGGGTACGCTTGGCAGAACCGGGGGAATTTACCAAACGCGCTTTCCTGAATGGTCGCATCGATCTGAGCCAGGCGGAGGCCGTTATTGAAGTGGTTAACGCCCAGACAACAGAGGGCCTGGAGTTGGCCTCAAGACAGTTGAAGGGTTGCCTTTTCGAAGCAATCGACGCAATTCGCGGGCCAATCAAGACCATGCTTGTTGATGTGGAGGCAGCTATAGATTTTCCAGAGGACGTCGAGGATATTATCCACCCAGAACACTTTGCCCAAGAGATGACAAAGGATGTCATAGCCCCCCTGGAGGAATTACTAGAACACTATGACGAAGGTCATGTCTATAGGGAGGGCGTGGCCGCCATCATAATCGGGCGACCCAATGTCGGAAAGTCGAGCTTGATGAACAGGCTACTTGAAAAAGAGCGCGCGATTGTGACCGCCGTTCCAGGGACCACGCGCGATTTTATTGAAGAGACCGTCAATATTAGAGGGATACCCGTGAGGCTTATTGACACGGCCGGGTTGCATGATACGCAAGATGGCCTGGAGGCAGCGGGGATCCGGTTCACAAGAGAGCGACTGGACGAAGCAGACCTCGTGCTGTTTATGGTGGATTGCAGCATGCCATTAATGGACGAAGATGTGCAGATTTATGATCTGGTGCGCAACCGAAAGACTATCCTGGTGATAAACAAGATAGATCTTGGGAGCCAAGATATTGTTACAAAGATTGTTGAGCGCCTTCGGGGTCTTTTTTGGGTCGAGATCTCCGCCCTGTATAATAGAGGCATTGAAAAATTAAAAGCTTCAGTGTTTAGGGGGGTTACGCACCAGACGGGACCCGCCGATATTCCCTCGATTGTACCAAATCTGCGGCACAAAGTTGCGATCGAAAAGGCCCTAACAGCCTCAAGGGATGTGGTTGAGGGCTTTAGAACAGGGCGGCCCGCAGAGCTGGTGGCCGTTGATCTCACAGAGGCGCTTGATTCCTTGGGTGAAATCGTCGGGGCGACTACTACGGAGGAGATTCTTGATCAGATTTTCAGTCGGTTTTGTGTTGGGAAATAGCCCGGGTTTCGATTGTTTCACGTGAAACATTGATGGTCTCGTAAAAAGTCTTTTCACCGGTCATTGCGAGGCCCGCCCTGGCGCGACAGGCTCAAGACAGGTGGTTTCATCAATAATCCCGGTCTGGGCCAGGGAGCGAAGCGACAAAGCAATCTCGTGATTTCAAACGGTTACCTCAAATGAGATTGCTTCGCTACGCTCGCAATGACATCAAGAGGGACTTTTTACGAGATCATCAAACATTAATCCAAAATCAATCCTCTTTAATTGCATATTCAATGGCTTCCCTTTTTAGGATGTCATAGTAGGTCAGTATGCTTTGCACGTGGAAGACAGGCTCGCTTCCACGGCAATAACCAAACCGGCTTTTCTTGTAGTACCTTCTGTTGCTCAGCAATGGCAGGGTCTTTTCCAATGAGGACCACTTATTGGGATCGAGTTGCATTGTCGAGGCTAACTTCCGGGCGTCCAGAACGTGCCCTTTGCCTACATTGTATGCGGCAAGCGCAAAAAGCAACCGGTCCAGGCCTTGGGTCGAGTCGTACAGGTCGTAGAGCTTCCGCAGGTATCTGACCCCACCCATGATACTTTGTTCTGGGTCCAGGCGATTCTCAATTTCCATTTCTTGTGCGGTGGGCAGGGTGAGTTGCATTAACCCCTTTACCCCGGTAAAGCTCTTGGCCCAAGGATTGAATTGAGATTCCTGATACATAAGGGCTGCTATTAAGCGCCAGTCAAGTCCATACTTCTCTGCTGCCTTCTTAATAATATGCTCATACTTGGGAAGTCGTGCCTCTATCCTTTGGTGAAACTTTTTAATGTCGAGATGATCAAATTTTTCCACATATCCATAATACCGTTTGTATATGTCGTCAAAGGTGCCATTCTGTTTAATCTTTTCAAAAAACATATTTATTTTTTCCAACAGGGCTTCCTCTCCCTTCATAACAGCCCAACCAAGGGACTGGGGCTTTCCTATTGGAAAGGCTATACGGATATCAGGGTAGTATCGGCGATTTAAAAGGGCCACATTGGAGTCTGCCACGGTTATGTCGGTTGTGCCCTTTGCCACATCTTCAATGATCTCTTCCGTGGAGACATTGTGCTGAGTCTGAATTGTTAGATTGAGGCGATTTTTTTGCAGTTTCTTCAACCTTTCCTCAAAGGAGGTTTCCCCTCGTACACGGATGGTTTTTCCCTCTAAATCGTCAATGCTGTTGACCTGCAAATTGTCTTTGTGGGTAATGACCAACTGCTGTACAGAAAGGTATTCGTTTGAAAAATCTACCAGCTCCAGCCTTGAGGGGATTATGGTCAGACTTGCGGCAACAACGTCGGCCTTCTTGTTGTGCAAAGAGGGCAGCAACTCGCTCCAGGAATTAGATACTATTATGTCTAGTTGAACCTCAAGATAGTCTGCAAATGCCTTTGCCAGCTCAAATTCAAAGCCCATCTCCTGGTCCCTGTAAATGTAGTAGCAATGAGCGTTGTTGTGTGTGATCACTCTGATGGTGTCGGATTTTTTGATTCTATCCAGTGCGCGGTTTTCGCCACAGGAGCACAACAGCAAGGCCCCTGCAAGCAAGAGGAGTAGGGGTCTCTTGCGGATCAGGAGGTGAGATTGCTTACAAGGCGGGTTTTTGCGGATTTTATGCATTTATTTTTACTATGACGTAATATTGCTGCTTGCCACGCTGTATCAAGAGGACGACAGATTCCCTTTGTCGGTACCTGATTATTCCCTTATTAAAGCGATCGAGAGTATTCACCGTTATCTCATTAATCTTACGTATTACATCGCCGGGGCGTGCTCCAATTTCGTGAAGATAAGAGTTGGGTCGAAGATCTGTCAGCATAACACCGGATCTGGCTGAAACACGGAACTTGAGCCTCAAAGCCGTAGAGATTTTCTCAACGCGCACTCCGAGCAGATTATAGACAAGATCTTCAGCCAACGCTTCCGGGAATATTTGGGAACCGGGCTGTGCCACATAGGCTTTTGAGTCCTTCCAGATCGTGATAGGGACGACATCTCCTGCAACAAAATCTCGGATTGCAGCATAGTATTCTTGCTTGGAGGTGACGCGTTTGTTTCCTGCAAAGGTGATAATGTCACCTGGTCGCAAACCCGCCTTACGGGCGGGACTTTGGTCGGTCACCTCGGCAACGAGAACGCCTTTTTCTTCCGGGACAGAGAAATAGCGGGCGAGCCTTGGGTCAAGATCCTGTACAAACAGACCAAGCCAGGGGATATGCACCTCTCCATACTTAACAAGATCGTCAATGACCCTTCTGGCTTTATTGATAGGAATGGCAAAACCGATCCCTTGGGCCTTGGAATATATAGCCGTGTTAATACCGATAAGCTCTCCGTTGATATTCAGAAGGGGGCCTCCGCTGTTACCGGGGTTGATGGAGGCGTCGGTCTGGATGAAATCCCGATATGTTCGGTTTTCAGCCTGGATTGAGCGGTTTAAGGCGCTGATAACGCCTGTGGTAACTGTATTGGAGAACCCAAAAGGGTTGCCAATGGCAATCACGGTTTCTCCTATCATGAGATCGTCGGGATTCCCCATTTGAATAGCGGGCAACGGCTCCTTGGAGTGTATGCAAAGGACGGCCAGGTCAAAATCCGGGGCGGCACCTACCAGCTCTGCCTCAAATTCACGCTCATCCTTCAGAGTTACCTTAATCTTGGCACTTCTAGCTATAACGTGTTCGTTGGTAAGGATGTACCCGCGTTTTCCGTCAATGATAACGCCCGAGCCCAGGCTATTGCGCTTGTAGCGCCTCTGGTAGTTAGGTTCGAAAAAGTCCTTGAAAAAGGATTCAAAGAAGGGATCAAGGCCAAAGTCAAAGAATGGATTAGGGCGTTCTACGACTTCGTATTGGCTGCTGATATTGACCACGGCAGGGCTCACCAGCTTGATTGCCTTAACGACCGCGTTTTCCCGGGGAAAATTAGCAGAAGGAGTGTTGCCGGGCAAAAATGTTGTCAGGATGAATATTATAAAGATTATGGTTAGGAGTTTAGGATAATAGACATGAGAATAAGACACAACAAGCCCCTTGTATCATCTGGTGTAAGTTGACAAAGCGGTTAGCTATCAGGTAACAACATGGTATCTGAACTAAGGCACCAAGTGAAACCTCGATCATCTTTAACACTTTACGTTTATGAAAAAGACCCATTTTGCACACAGGCGTGAGCAAAATCCGGCCCTTTTCAAAAAGCTAAACCCTTACGATCATCTAAATAGTGCTTGAACGAAAACTATGCAAAAATGTCATTTCGAGGAGCGTGGCGACGAGAAATCTTATTTCAAAACAGAAGCTTAAAGATTTCTCCCTTTCAGCCGTCGTAGCCGAGGCTACTATGGCGAAGTCGGCTCGGTCGAAATGACAGAAAGAGGGGTTTTCGTTCAGGCACTAAATAACAGGCAAACCATGTCCCGTCAATCCTTGCAAGAGATATTGTCTGTGGTCCAGCACCCAAGTCACTACCTGGGAACGGAAATCAATGCGCTGCGAAAGGACCTAGAAAAGGTTCGGCTCCGTTTTGCCCTGGCCTTCCCGGACCTCTATGAGGTGGGGATGAGTCACGTTGGAATCCAGATCCTTTATCATATTCTAAATAACCGGCAGGCCATTGCTGCAGAAAGACTCTTTGCCCCAGGGTTGGACCTTGAGGCAAGGTTGCGGGCCGGCAAAATCCCTCTTTGTTCGCTTGAGAGTGGCCTACCGCTTTCAGATTTTGATATTGTCGGCTTCAGTCTTCTGTATGAACTTAATTATACAAATATTTTGACGATGTTAAACCTGTCCGGTGTACCGTTTTATGCACGGGACCGCGATGAGTCGCACCCCCTTATTATTGCAGGTGGCCCGTGCACCTTCAATCCGGAGCCTTTAGCCGATTTTTTTGATGCCATGGTGCTCGGGGACGGCGAGTTGGTGGTGCTTGAGCTGGCAGATGCGTGGCTGGCATGGAAGGATTCCGGAGCAGACCGCGAAGCACTTCTAAAGACCTGGGCGTCCATAGAGGGGGTTTATGTTCCTTCGTTCTTTAGAACAGATATGGATTCCAAAGGCCTTCAGGTAGTGAGACCCGAATTTCCCGAATACAGGAGCGTCAGGAAAGCCGTAGTTTCAGACCTTAACAAGGTGCCTTTTCCGTCCAGTCCCGTTATCCCTTTTGGGAAGCCGATCCACGACCGCTTGAGCTTGGAGGTATGCAGGGGGTGCACACGTGGGTGCCGTTTTTGCCAGGCAGGCATGATCTATCGCCCGGTGCGGGAACGCGCACCCCGTGAGATCCTGTCTTTGGCAGAGCAGGCATTGGCTAACACGGGCTATGATGAGATCTCCCTGCTTTCCCTGAGCACGGGTGACTACAGTGCCATCCAGGTCCTTGTTGAGCAGCTCATGAGTCGGTGGGGCACTGAGAGGATTGCAATCTCTCTTCCATCGCTCAGAGTAGGGAGCCTTACCGAAGAACTTATGGAGCAGATCAAGCGGGTCCGAAAGACCGGCTTCACTGTGGCACCGGAGGCTGGAAGTGAGCGCCTGCGCAATGTGATCAATAAGAATGTGACCGAGCGAGCCCTGGAGGAGACTGTTCAGAATGCCTTTGGGCTGGGCTGGCGGCTGATAAAACTCTATTTCATGATAGGGCTTCCAACGGAGACAAAAGCCGACCTAAATGCGATTGTTGAACTGGTGAGACGCCTTCAAAAGGTTCGTGGCCCCGGTGGGCGCAATAAGAATATTACCGTTAGTATTTCCACATTTATTCCAAAGGCACACACTCCATTCCAGTGGTGCCCTCAGATCTCGTTGGAAGAGAGCAAAGATAAGATTCACATGCTTCGAGGCAAGTTGAAGGGTGGTGGGATTCGATTCAAGTGGCAGAACCCCGAGATGAGCCTCCTTGAGGGGCTCTGGGCCAGGGGCGACAGGCGATTGAGCCGATTGTTGGTCGAGGCTTACCGTGCGGGGTGCCGTTTTGACGGGTGGAGCGACAAGTTTCGATACAAACAATGGCTTGAGGCTATTGAGGCCTGCTCTGTGGATGTTGACTTCTACACAACACGCGTACGCGATCTAGAAGAACCATTGCCCTGGGATCACATAGACTGTGGTGTTTCCAAGGACTTTCTGAAGCAAGAGTGGAAGAAGGCCCTTGAGGGGGGGGTAACCCAGGATTGTCGTGATGGCGAATGCAACTTGTGCGGCGTTTGCGACATGGAAACGATAAAACCGGTCACCTTTCAGGACGAAGGCGATCTGAAAGTTAGAGACCTTCCTGACGTGAGGCCAAAAAGCCACATATACAAAAAGCTTCAGGTTTACTATGCCAAACGTGGTCAGGCTAAGTATTTTGGGCATCTGGAGTTGGTCAAGATCTTCATTCGGGCTTTCAGGCGCGCGCGTATCCCCTTGAGATTCTCAGAGGGGTTTCACCCGGCCCCAAAGTTTTCCTTTGAATCTGCCCTTCCTGTTGGGATTGAGAGTGTGGAAGAGCGCTTTGTGGTAGAGGTGCCGGTGCATGTTGCGCCCGAAATGGTGCTTGAGGGTGTCAACCCTGAGCTTCCACTGGGGCTCGGAATTACTGCTTGCGGCAATGTTCATAGGAGGTCGACAGGGCTTGTACCCAGGCTCGCGCAATACAGGGTGACCCTTAAAAAAGATACCTTTTCCGAAGACAAGCTAACTGATTTTCTAGAAAAGAAGGCATGGCCAATGACCAAGACGAATCGAAAAGGCCGGTCCAAGACGATTGACCTGAGGCCCCTTGTAAAGAAGCTTCGCCTTCTATCCGCAACAACGGCGGATATGGCCCTTGAGGAACAGGCAGGACAGATGGTCCGCCCGACAGATGTGCTCCGCCAGGTCTTTGGATTGTCTGAGGAGTCCCAGAAGTTGGCCACCATCCTGAAGGGATAACCCCCGTTGGTTTATCCGGCCTTTTTCAAAAAGCTAAACTCTTACGTTATTTCATATCCACTCCAGCGGGCTTTGTACTCCATGCAGCCCTTAAAGCTTTAGCTTGACCACCTCAGCCACCTTTTTGTATAAGAGAAAAATCATTAGAAGCTGTTTCCAACCCTTTTCCTTGGTCTGTTTGGCCATTTTTGAAAGTAATAGGCTCGCTTCGCTATCATTGTAAACTCGGGCTAACGCCCTCAAACACTACGATTATTAAGACTTCAAGGGTTTATACAAGAAAATCGCCGCATAATGCGTTTCGCATGAATAATGCAGCGTAGCTTTTCGGCAGTCGAAATAGTTGGCCCACTTGACAGGTTCATACAAACCATCCTCTCACCAGCTCAATTTGTTGAGAACATTGCAGGCAAACCATCGAATCCGGCTGGCGGGAAGAAGTAGCGTCGCACAGTGCAAATACCCTGCCCCGCGGCTGATCTTTTATACGAGGGAGGTATTATGAAAAAAATTGTGACGTATCTAACCATTGCGCTGTTTTTTTCTTGTACTATATTTTTTTCTTGTTCAAAAAAGGAAGACAAGGAACCAAAAAAAGGAAAGATTGATAAAATGACCGACCATGCAGCAGAAGTAATAGTGGAAAAGATTAAAACCCCCATCGATAGAGCTCGGTCTGTTAAAGAAAAGGAAAAAGAGAGGATGAAAGGTATTGATGAAAGCTTAAAAGGAATTGAATAAACTTTGAATGAATAGCAACAATTGTCAGATTTAATAATTTCGCCCGGGCTACATTTCAATGAGCCAAGCCTTTCCCTGAAGTTTTGTTGCCGTTTTAAGTGCTGCCAGAAATCTGGATCGGAGCATATCACTCGTCAGCGCTTTTTTTACTGACGGAAGCTTAAGAAATCCTCCAACAAAACCTCTTA
>DAOUTV010000024.1 GCA_030668505.1 Desulfobacterales bacterium
CCGTTCAGCTTCACAGCCTGGAGCCCTTGAAGGTTTTCTCCAGAAAAATTATAAGTAAGCGGGATGCCCAGGACATCCTGGTCAGGGGTAATATTTCTTATCTGGCCCTTAATGGAGCCCGCCGGGATTTCCATGGAGACACTGGCGGTCCGAATCAACAAATCGGGCAGTGGTTCATGCTCCTTGAAACGGACATCGGCCCCCTTTCCCCGGACCGGTTTGACCACCTCGCCACCCTTTTTGCTTTCTTTAGCGCGTTCTAGAACCGGCTTTAGCCTTTCGTGCCAATCAAGGGCCGCGTCTGCCCACTTGCCGATTTTTTCGCCAAACAAAAGTTGGCTGATGTTTGTCAGGCCTTCAGGAGACAGAGTATACTTTTCCTTGAGGCGGTTCACATCTGCGAGTGGGGCCTTGGCCACTTCGTTGGTTCGTTTTTGGAACGAAGCCAGGTTCTCCTCCAGTTCCTTCCTTGCGGTCTTGATGCTGTCCAAGTCCCTGCGAATTTCTTTCTGCACGTCCATGACGTCCTTGGCACCACCTAACACACCTTCCAGGCCGCCTTTTTTTGCGGATTTGATCTTCTCGATACGCTCCCTGTATTGCGCAAACTTGGCCTTGTCCGGCAACTCCGCAAGACGCCTTTGCCATTGGTCCTTTTCTGCTTTGAGATCTGCTTGAAGTGAGTTTACCAGTTCAAGGGACTGGAGCTTTTCTTTTTGAAGGATCTCGTTTACATTCGGTATTGCAAGGGCCGGCAAGGTAAACTTTTCGCGTTCTACGCTTTCAGGTGCGGCAGATGGTCGCCTCGAAATGGCCCCGGAGTTCTTCCGGGGGGTGTTGAGTCGGACTCCGGCCATGGTCATCTCCTTGACGATCACTTTTCGGCGAAACAGTTTCGCACCCTCGACCGACAAAGCCATGCGATCAACCTGGACCGCATTGGTCATGGGCGAATCAGGGTTTGTGACCTGAAGTCCTGTCAACGAAATTCCAAATGGAGAAATAGACAGGTCAGCAGCATCAAGATCCACCTTTGCCCCCACGACATGTGTGCCCGTCTTTTCAATGACCGCCTCAATGATGCTGTCTACAATCAAGAACCACACCCCCATCACTACGATAAGGACAACCACAAAGGCGATCAAGCCCTGCCATCGGACCAATTTCATGCTGCACCTCTAAACTCGGAGTAGGTCGAATACAACCTATATAGCTTGGATGCCTTGAAGGCCTGCATGATTCGGCTCTTTTGCACCCAGGCGAGCACGTGTTCCCGGTATTGCAAGATCATCCGGTTCGAGATGAGATAAAGGGGAATAAAAAGGACAATTGCGAAGAGCAAACTCCCCATGACAATGGAGTTGTTGAACTTTTCAAGGCGAAAGAGTGTCATGTTGTAAAGGGCGGTCCAAAGACCTTCAAGGGCACCGGCCGTTAGCACGGCGAGGCCGATCCGATGAAAGAGAGGATCGAGCAAGTAAGCTATACCTGAAAAAAGGATCAGTCCCAGGATAAAGGTGGACAAGTTGACGCGAAGGAGTAGGACGAGTAAGATGACCAAGAAGTTATGTAGGCTGAAAAGGGGTGTGAGACCCGCGATCATGGCGAAACAAAACGCGAGACTGATCTGGCTGGGCTCGGTTTCAGAATTCAACGTGCTTAATACTTTGGCAACAGCTCTTAGCATATGGCACCTGCCTTCCAAAGAAAGGTTGGGCATAAATGCATAGAAAGTACGTCTATGGTTTTATACTTTTTACATTCACATAAGCTTAACCTTCTTGTATTCCGCACCAATTATTTTTCTGCGCTCGATGCCCCCGAAATAAATGTGATGTAATACTCCGGCGGCACCTATCCATGCTATTGTTTAGATGATTTTTGGATAGCATATCCTTTACATCATGTAAAGCAGCTAATAATATCAGTCCCCGTTGTTCCTCTTAAGGAAGTACGGTCCTAAAAAGGTCTTTTGTTCTGCACAACTTTTTTCTGGGTTGGAAGTATAAACGTAAGGTCAGTAAGGCCTGCCACTCGGTATATTCTGACCTGCTGTCCAGACTGACCCCTCCACCCACGGCCGCATGATCGTTGACAAATTTTAAGCCCTGAAGCTTCACGGCAACACCCAGACCTGATTCTGTGTCGCCCTCATACTCTCCATTGAAATCGTTTCCAGCGGATAGGTTCAGATCAGAAGCAGCATCGCCGGTCTCGTGATAATGCGGGGCGTTTTCGGTCTCATAGTGCATGTACCCGAGCGAGATCCGGCCATCGAACCAATAGTCCCGGCAGTGGTCGGTCGCGTATCGTAAAAAAGGGCCATAAATATAAAAGATATCCGGGCTGAAATAGCCTCCGTGGCCAAAGGTGAAAAAATCTGTATTTCGCCGGAAATGCTTACTAGAGAAAAACAGCCCGTACGACAGATCACCATCCCCGAACAGCTGGGTTCGGCCCGCGCTTGCGGTTCCGAAGATGGAATGGTTTTCTTTAACGTTTTTTCCCCAGTAGTAATCGTACCCGAGATCCAAGGAAAACCAGTAGGGTGGAAGTAAAGCAAACGTCCTGCCACCCTCGATGCCTGTTTTAAGAACCCTGCCCCATGTCTTCGTGCCGTAGGGATCTGTCTGTCCCACGTATGAAAGAATCGATTCCTTCACCGAACATTGATGGAGATTGACATGCCAATCGTCTTTTTTTGATGCCTGGGCGAAAAACCTTACCATTGGGTCAACGGCCCCGCCAATTGGCGTGGCTCCAAGGCGCAATTCGTAATTCACCACATCTTCTATATTGTAGCCGACTTCCGGCTCCCATACCCAGAGAGAGTCATCAAACGAATCGGCATTGACATTGGGGTCGTTAAGAGACCTGTAGAATTTTCCAACGTATGGTTCGGAGGGGGCACGACCTGCGTCAAGGTATTTGGGCGTTATATTGACCACCCATTCTCTGCCGTATTGCATTGGATAGTGGAACCTAATAGGAAAAGCGAGTTCGGTTAATTTCGAGAGACCTGCATCGCCGTCCCTGTGCCGGTAATAGCCGAAAAGTTCCCCCCACGGAGTGTCACAGTTGTAGTAGCACGAATCAGAGCTTTTGAACGTCTGGGCTGCCCTTATCGGGCTTTCTCGTTGATAGAAATGATCCCCGGCTATTTTTCTCAGGACCGGGTCTTGGTCGGCTGCAAGTTCAGAAAGGAATTGGCTCTCCTTTCCCATCTTTTCCAGAACAAGAAGAAGGGTTCCGGCAGATTCCGGAGATTTTGAATCCCTGTATTTTTTTCGGAAGACATACAGGGCGCCGTCGAGATCCCCCAGGTGGTAGCGTGACCAGCCAATTAAGCTCATGGCGCCTTCGTCCCATGGATCGATTTTTAGGGCTTTGGCCAGATAGTGTTCTGCTTGCGCGTAATTCTTTTTTTTGTACTCTGAGTCGCCTTTTTGTTTATAAAGCCGGTTCATTACAGACGCTATTTCAGTGCTCATACCCCCTTCCCAAGCTTCCAAAAGGTTGCTGGCCTCCTCCCACCGACCTAGCTTTTCCAGGGCATAACAACATGCAAGGAGATATTCTTCCTCTTGCGGATCAGAGGAATACAGGGTCGAAAAGTGCTCAATAGCGCACTGGTAATCCTGCGCCCTGTAACAGCTCCAGGCAAGCCTCTTGCGCCACTTTTCCCTTTCTTTGTGATGCATTTTCACGAGGAGTTCCCCAGACTTCTCCCAATCCCCGGCTGCAAAGAGCAGCTCTGCCAGGGCCGGAACGGTTTCCGCCGAGCGGTAATCTTTCTGGACAAGTTTTCCTAAAATTGCCATAGCTTCGGCGTGTTCCCCAATATTTTTCATGGTGTAGCCAAGGCCAAGTAAAGCCTCATCACGGACCTCAGCGTCTTTGGCTTGCATGGCCTTTTGAAACAGGCGCTTGGCCTTGGGGTATTTTTTAGCCCTGTAGAGCTTCCAAGCTTCAGCCAAAGGGCCCCTGTGGGTCACGGACGGCTTAGGATCAGCCTTTCTCTGCCCACGATTCTCGCCACGTGCTTGCTTCGGGGTTTCAATGAAGTGCGAACCGTCAGAATACTGACCCTGCATTGTCTCCTGGGCAGTGACAAGAGAAAGATGAGTGGAAAGCAAAAGACAAATAGAACAAATATTGATCAGTATCTTCACGGCTTCAGGTCGATCTTGGAAAGTAAACAAAGAACATAAGAATAGTAGTTATTTTTTTCCAGGGCAAGTCTTTCCAGGGCCTTTTTCCAAAAGGCGCGGCTCTTATCTTTTTCTCCTATCTCGGCTGCTACGCGGGCAAAGACAGCGTAGAATCCGGCAGGCGCTTCATCGAGGGAAACAGTGTTCCGGGCCAGATTCACGTTGCGAGGAATGAATCCGAGTCCATTCACAATATCGAGCGTCTTGCCTATTTTCGACAGTGCCTTTATGTTGTGATCCCAGGCTAGGTACAGGAGCACCCGAATCGCTTCAAAGCCGAAGACTTCGTTCTTATCCGTATACACGGATGGCCCTTCGGGTCCCCAATAGACCCAGTCTGCCGGCAGTTCAAGCCTGGTAAAAGCACACTTCGACAAAATATCCATGGAGTCTGTGCGAAGTTTCCTCCAAAACTCCGGCTTATGATATTTGGCAAATATCGTGTAGGCAGGGAAAATTATGTAGGAAGGATTCAAGATCAGGCCATTATTTTTGACAAATCCATAGTAGCCGGGCAGTAGAAACAACCTTCCGCTTCGCTCCACAACCAGGTGCTGCTGAATACTTTTGATTATTTCCAGAGCATATGTGCGATACTCATCTTTTTTCCAGCAGACAGCCCCCTCAAAAAGCGCCAAAGCGATCAACGTGTCTCCATCCGTGGCATTGTTCAAATCGATGGGGCCCCATTCCCCGGGCGAACGCTCACCCCAGCCCCAGGCAAACAAGGCGTCCGATTTTCTGACCTGGAGGTTGTTCCGAGTCCACCTCCAAACAAGATCAAAGGTCTCTGGGTCGTTGTGCCTGGTCGCAAGGAGCATGGCGAGTCCTTGCCCCTCGGAATGACTTAGGTCCTCTTGCACCCGGTCAATGACACGGCCGTCAGGGGATACAAAACGTCCCTTGAAGACTTCCCAGGTGCAACCATCATCTCCCTTGCTTGCTTGCGGAAAAACAAGGATTAGCGTAAAGAGGAAACTGAGAAATCTAGCCATGCTTGACCCTCTTGGCCTTGAAGCGCTTCAATACGCGATAGAGGATGTAGGCGAGAACAACCAGGGAGAGTAACAGGGTGCCAAAGAAGAGAAGAGGGTGGTTGTGCGAGAGATAGTCCAGCCTGCTAAACGGCCCGATTTCTCCTACATGGTATGTCTTGCCAACCCTCTGCGTGTACACATTGCAATCAGCCCCTTCGGATTCAATGATAACCAGGTTGTCCTTGCATTTTGACTGCACGGAAGGCTTCCAGAGGGCCAATACTCCTCGCTCCAAATCCTTTTTCTTCTCCGCGCTTACAAGAAGTACAGTCCGGGCATTGTCGTAGGGGGATTGGAACTCTGTGAGCAAAAGCCTGCCTGCTCCTAACGCTGTTTTCATCTTTACCCTTGCAGTGACTGCTTGCGGCTCGGGGAAGCGTGAGTCTTCTGTGTGAAAGATTCTCTCCTCGAGTCTTTTCCACCAGGATTGAGCTGTCTTGACTGTTGGAAGTTCTCCAAAGAAGGGGTAGGGCGTGTCTGGAGAAATGGGAGAGTCTCGGAGAAGATCTTCCGGAAGAGCGGAAATGGGACCTACTACAAGCAGGTCCCTTCCGGTATGGGGTCCGGCTTGGTAGCCAATCCGGACTTCAAAGGGCTGGATGCCGTTTTTCTGACTGACCATGGCCAGAAGGTTTATCGCGGCTGCGGCAGTTTCCGCGTTTTTCTCTGCAACAATTACAGTGGTTTCTCGCCAGTCGGGCCACTTGGCAAACGGGAAACCGTCCTGAAAAAGGAGGGCCATTTCCGGCATGGCTATCCAGTGATTCATGGGAGGAAGTTCAATCCACGAATCATCATAGATGGTGGCGCGGAGGTTTTCGGTTTGCAGAAAGATACATTCACCGGTTTCAAGCGGGGTGAGGACCGGCTCAAAGGTTATAGTATTGTGTCCCCTGTTCAGCAAATACGCGGGGAAGGTGATCCTGTACCCCTGAAATCTTCCTCCATTTTTGTCGTCCAATGGGATAGCCCCTACGAAATTTCCGTTCAGATTGATGTTTACTACCGAGTCTTGCCGCATTTCGCTACCGTATGCGAGATGCACGGAGAGAACTGCGTGTTCGTTCGGTTTTAACAGCAAATCGGAAGGAATCCTGAAGGTAAAATCCTTGGAGCCTGGTCTAAAGCCTCTAAACGTTGTGGTGGAAAAGCCCAGGTCCCTGATAACGTATCGATCGCCGGGTGCAATGCGGGCCCTTCCGGCATATCGGGAGACTTCAGGCACAATGAGATCGCCTACCCGTGTGTACTTAGCATCCGGCAATGGATAGGAGAGCAGGGAAAAAGCATGCGCAGCTCTTGTTATTTCTTCACGGGTAGTGCCGGAAATACAGATCAGGCCGCAAGTTGGATCAGGCACGGTCTTTCGTACAAGCTCGTCGTTTTCATACACTTCCACCTCTTTCGGGACAGGCAGGATGCCGATTATCGCAGCAACAACAGAAGGCGATGAGTCTTGAAGAAGCTGCGTGAGGAATGCCTTACTCCCAATGACGACATTATCCATCCCTTCTCTGATGTCCGAGGAAAGGGTAAAGTGCACAGGCCGGTACTGAAACCTGATAGCCACTCCTGAAGCCACAATCCCGGCAAGGTACAAATTATCCTCGGATAAATCTTCGACGACAATATGGAGAAGATTCGTTCCGACAAGTTTAGGGTCGAAGAGAAAGCTATTGACCGCAGAAAGGCTCATGGGAACCTTTTTCCGGTTATAGTCGAATGCAATGTAGGAATCGTACAGCTCAAGCGTTGTCCAGAGGTCTGGTGCGACCGGATCCGTGCATCTGTCTACGTTGCTCTGGGCAACAAAAATCTCCAGATCGTTGTATGCTTGGCGGAACAGCCTCGGCGGAAGCGCAACATCTATCTCACCCGTTGGTGACTGGGGTTGAAGGGTGATTTGCTCCTGAACGTAGCCGTTAAGCCGGATGACAAGCTTTGATTTGTTGGCAAGCAACGTAGAGGAGTTAACGTAAGAAAGGTGCAGTACGGCTTGCTGAATCTGCCAGCGGTCCGGTATTGGGACTTTTAGCACGAAAGAGTTTTGAGAACCTTTCAGATCCACAACCGTTGCTGGAGTTAGCTCGCTCAGCCAAACCACCAATTTTTTATTTTTAGCGGCCACATCTGTCAGGTCCATGGTTCCTGTTGGAGATAGCTCGCTCCTCCGAACCGCCGGTTTTGCGGTTGTGGCAGCCACTCCTGACACGGTGATACATGAAAAAAGGAAGAGGAAAAAGAGGATACCGGTGATCTTTTTCAGACTTTGCCGAACCGCTTCCATGATGTCCCTCCGTATGTGCAGTTGGTGTGTTATTGCCGGCGGTCTCGCACGGCGCGGTGCGCTATGAGGCATGGGTTCCCGCGCTAGACGGCGTTGACGAAGGCCTAACCGCACGGGTTAACTTCGCCTTGTAACGTTTTGTGACTCTGACAGCAAGAGAAAAGATGCCGCTGATATTGCGTGTGCTCCCCTCAATCCCCTTAAAGAACAAGTACGCAAGCCCCCCTCGTGTGCTGACGCGCTCCCCCCTGCTGTGCCAGAACTTTGCCCAGCGATCGCTGTCGCCATACACATAGCCAATGATCCCCTTGCGAGTTTGTTCATCTTCAACTACAAACCTGCAACCGCACATCATCCGTTCGCCTCGCGCGTAGGCTTGAACCACTTCTGCGGGAATGGTGTAGGTGTTGCCGTAACTGTCGCGTGTCAACAAGTCGAATCTGTCTCCCTGTGCAATCGGTATGTGAGGCTCGAGAACAAGCCCGACGCCATCGAGCGACAAATCAGATGTCTTGCATCTGTATTGATCGCCGGTTTGAGGAATCCGTATGGTGACGTCTTCTTCGGTATAGATCCTGTGCTGGCGGCGGACCTGTCGCCTTTCCCAGACAATACCGAGACAAAGAAGGATAAGCACTATGTTAAAAGCTGACCACGCAGAGCACACGATGATCGCATCATGCTCCAGAGGATACTGAAACCAACGCAAGATAGTCAGTGGGATCCCCACTGTGGTCAGGAGCAGGACAAGATAGAAAGGAGTAGACAACGGACTTAGAAAATCATCGCTGAGCGTTCTCGCTTTTGGCGTAACCTTGAACTTGGGTGACCTTGGCCGGAATACGGCGCTCAGCACAGCCGGAATATTGAAAAAACCCTGCGCGGTTTCGTAAAGTTCTGAGAAGAACGGATGCCGGACATGACCGAACATGTAGTTGCTTAGGAGGTATACTCCAAAGATATGAGGGCCGGTGTAGGCGAGTATCTGGAGCAAGGAGGCGTTGTAGACTTTGAGACCGAAGATCAGATACGCTAATGGCGCCAGCACAAATATGATTCGGGCCAAGCCGAAAAACCAGAACAGGCATGAATTAAAATAACAGAGTCTCTGATGAAAACTCAATTTTTTGAAAAAGAGTGGGTTTTTCAGTCTAAAAATCTGAACCATGCCCTGGGCCCACCGAGTTCGTTGCAAAACAAAGTCCGTAAATGTCTCCGGAGAAAGTCCGCAGATCATGGGCCTTGAGACATATGCGCTCTTGTATCCCCTGCCGTGCAATGTGAGGGAGGTCTCAGCGTCCTCTGTGATGGTATCGTGTGCAAGCCCTCCGATTTCCGCAAGATGCTTGCGGCGCAAAACGCCGGCCGATCCGCAGAAAAACGACGAATTCCAGAAATCAAGTGCAGGCTGTATCGCCCTGTAAAACATCTCATTTTCACCGGGGCTATCGAGGAAGGTACCCAGGTTTTTTTCAACTGGATCGGGATTGATAAAAAAATGAGGGGTTTGCACCAGGAAAAGATCTTCGTCCTCCATGAAGAATCCAACTATATTCTTAAGGATGTCTCTTGTAGGAACATGGTCGCAGTCAAGCATGAGAATGAGGTCTCCGCAGCTCTCCTTGGATCCTTTGTCCGGGCACCTGAAATCGTCGGGCAAGGGGAATTCTTTGGGACATGTGCAGGCCAGCGCATGAGAAATGTTTCCCGCCTTGGCATGAATATTCCTTTGCCTGGTCATGTAGTTTACGCCCAGTGACCCGGCTAGCGACTTGAGCTTTTCCTGCCGATCCCGGGCCTTCCCGGCCTTTTTCGGATCAGGGTCTTTCAGTTTCTCTAACGTGCCGCCGTCGTCCAGGATATAAATATTCAGTTTCTCTTTGGGATAATCGATATGGGTACAGGCGGTTGCGGTGACAGCGACAATCTCCTCGGGCTCGTTGTAGGTAGGAATAAAAACATCCACCGAAGGAAGGTCCGGGTCATTCAGGTCTACTGGGATGAGTTCTCGGTGAATCGGGAAGATATTGGCGAACATCCCCAGCACATTCAGGACGATACAGTATGACTCGGCTATATAAAGGGCTGCCATGGCCCAAAAGCTCCAGAAGTCGGGAAAGTACAGGGTATCAAAGGTGCGGAAGCACCAGTACCTTGAAGTAAGAAAGAAGCAGAAAAGCATAAATATGATTCTTTGAACGGCTTTGTTCGGGAAGAGGTCCCTCTGCAGAAGTACTAAAGCAAGGACCATACCCCATCCCAACCACATCTGTGTCTTCAAATCAAGATATGTTGAAGCTCCATAAATGAACAGAAGGCTATACAGTATAAGGGGTATAGTAAGAAAAGTGAGTGATGATTTTGAAAAAAACAAGCTCTTCATGACTGTATTACGGCAAACCGATCGTATTGGCTTCAAGGCACCCCGATTGAAGCCTGTTCAAGCAATACGGACTAAGGGCTTGCGCAAAAACAACTTACCATTTTGGCATTTCAGCTTCAGGCCATCTTTGGCCGATACTCATTCGCAAAATCCGCGAAATAGCCAGCTATTCCTGCCTGCCCCGTGGAATGCGAAGCATATTCCTCCGGGGTGGTTTTGCTCAATCGGATCGTCCAAATATAACCCAAATCTGAGCGCCAATTCTGTCAAGTTATTCTTGCGCAAGCCCTAAGCCCGGAGCACTCGTTAATTCGAGGCGGATATAACGCGTTCGCGGTGTCCCCAACCCCATTGGTTCGACATCTCTTCTCTTTATTAGATCTTGTCAAAATGACCTTATCTCTTTAAAAAAAAGCTGGTAACGTTCAAAATTTGATGCATTCGTAAAAAGTTTAGACAAGAAAAATCTTCCAAAATGTGTATCCTGAAGAAGCAGTCTGAATCATATTAAGTTATGCAAGAATCATGCAATTCACTTGCTTTGAAGCTGTTTCAAAACCCTCTGACGACTCCATTTTGGCCATTTTTGCCAAAAGTTCTTAGCGAAGTGAGCATAAAACTTTCAATAATGGACAAACTGACCAAGGAAAAGGGTTTTGAAACAGCTTCTAGAAATATCGGCATAGATTCTAAGGGGTTAGCTCAAAAGAGGTGGGGATGGTTTAAGATTTATGGAAGGAAATGTATAGACAGTAATACATAAGTTGCGAGGATTAAAAAATCAGGTTTTTCTCCAGATTAGCGGTTAAAATTGGCTACTACGTGGAACAGATCGAAGATGATTTTGGCCTGAAGCAGTTTTTTATAACGGCTTTTGGTCTACCGAAACACCCGATAGTCTACACCGTATTTCTTGGCTTTGTAGACGAACCTTCGCTCGGTTGTTTGAAGCAACTCGGCAGCCTTTGCCATATTGCCACGTGTGCTTTTTAGAGCGTCGACAATCATCTCGCGTTCCAGATTTACCGCGGCGTCTTCCAAGGATATGCCCGGCAGTGTATCGGACTCTTCTGCTGTCTGCAGAGTCGGGGGCAGGTGATAACTGTGGATAACGCCTTCCTCGCAAAGCAAAACGGCTCGCTCGATACAGTTTTCAAGTTCTCTCACATTGCCCGGCCAGTGGTACTGAATGAGCATATCGATAGCAGGCGTGGATAAGCGGCGGATGTCTTTCTGATTCTCCTTGGCGTATCTTTCTAAAAAGAAGTCGGCCAGGAGCAGGACATCGGTCTTGCGCTCTCTCAATGGCGGCATATAGATGGGAAAGACATTCAATCTATAATAAAGGTCACCCCGAAAAATTTCTTCCTCCACAGCCCTTTCCAGGTTCTTGTTGGTGGCCGCTACGATGCGAACGTCTGCCTTTATGGTCTCGTATCCGCCCACACGTTCAAACTCCTTTTCCTGAAGGACACGCAGGAATTTCGCCTGAACCTCCAAGCCCATTGAGCCGATTTCATCCAAAAAGACGGTCCCCTTGTTGGCAAGCTCGAATTTTCCTCGTTTTTGCCGAATCGCTCCGGTAAAGGCCCCTTTTTCATGTCCGAACAGCTCGCTTTCAATAAGGTTGGAGGGCAAGGCCGCACAATTTACCTTCACAAAGGGATTCCTGGATCTCATACTGTTGTAATGGATGGCGTAGGCGACCAATTCCTTTCCTGTACCGCTCTCTCCTCTTATCAACACCGTGGCATTACTCTTAGACACCTGGGAGATCATTTGAAAGACCTCCCGCATCTTATTGCTATTTCCGATGATATTAGTGATGTGAAACTTGCTGGCAAGCTCTTGTTGAAGTCGCCGGTTTTCTTCTCTTAACTGTTCTCTTTCTAATTGGATGGTTTCCAGATTAGTGACATGCCGAGCAATCATTGTGGCAATGATGGAAAGAAGCCTTTTCCCATCTTTCAACGAGAAAGATTCGTCAAAGGGCCGATCAACGCTCAAGGCCCCAATAACCTGGTTGCCCTTCTTGACAGGGGCACAGATAAAGGAAAGTTCCTGGTCCTGTACCGCCTTTCTTGTTGCAGTACGGTTTAGAAACAGGGGTTCTTCACTGATCTTTGCAACCGCAAAGGCCTTGCCGGTTTGGATGACACGACCTGTAACGCCCTCTCCCAACCTGTATTTTCCTCTTTCCATGGCAGCCTTGGACAAGCCGTGGGCCACCTCGATGCTAATCTCGTCGCGCAGGGGATTAAGAATCGAAATGGTCCCCCGTACCATATCCATTGAATTGGAAAGAATGTCCAAAACCTTATAGAGAGATTTCTTGAGTTCCAGGGTTACATTAAGGGCTTTGCTGATTTCATAAAGAAGGGTGACTTCTTCGATCTTTTTCATCTCTACACCCAAACGGATAGTTTACCAATTGCAGGCATTCTTATACGCCCTGATTCTCTAAAAGTCTTTTAACTCTTTCTTCTACATCCTTTCTTACCTTGCGCATAAACTCAATTGGCTTACCTGCAGGGTCAGGCACTGACCACTCTTGATTGCGGGCTCCCGGAAAAAGGGGACACGCTTCTTCACAGCCCATGGAAATGATCAAATCTGGCTTTACCACTTGGGCGGCTTCCTGAATCGACTTTGGTTTGCGAAAGGCCATGTCTATACCCTTTTCGCTCATGACCTCTTCCATGAGTGGATTGATCTGTTGGGCAGGCGCACTTCCTGCACTTTCGACTTCTATCTTGTCCCCGGCGTGATACTGTGCAAAGGCACTGGCCATCTGACTGCGGCAGGCGTTTTCTGTGCAAACGAAGAGGATCTTTTTTCTGTTTAGAAAGGGGGATACGAGGTTCCTGGCCTTTTCCCTTGCATCTGTCAGTGCTGTGGGGTGCTTTTTTATTTCTCCAGCCTTTTCGACCTGTCTATATGTGAGGCTGCCATCGAAACTCGCCCCAACCGCATCGAAAAAGTACTTGGCCGTAAGACTAACGCCATCAAAGAGGTTTTTTCCCTTCGTGGCCCCTAAGGACAATAAAAAAC
>DAOUTV010000234.1 GCA_030668505.1 Desulfobacterales bacterium
AGACCTTTGAAAAACGAGACATTTTTTTGTCAGGCAAGGAAGGCAAAAATTTTAACCGGAGGAATACATTATGTATTTCGAGGATTAAAATTCGAAGCCTGACACCGCATCACGAAAAAATGACAGTTTTGCAAAGGTCTCAGCATTTAGCCGGAGAGGCTCAAGTGATCCCGAGTGCGTCGAGGGAGAACGGAAGGAAACAGAATAGAGGGGCATAGGGTAATATGACTTTTTCGTGTCCAAAATATGACTATAATGCTGAGGGGTGCAGAAAATTAAAGGTTGAATGCATTCCCGGCAGGGTAGGTTGTGTATTGAGGGGAAAGATCAAAGTCAGCGAGGATATAGAAAAGCGGCTCAGGGAACTGGAGAAAACCACTGCAAGGAGGAAAAAGAAGCAGGAAGTGTTATGAAAAGGGGGCCGACTTTCTCACAAAGGGCCCGATACCAACAAAGGAGGTAGGCATGTACAGGAAAATGATTATTGCTTTATTGGTGGTTGTGTTCTTAATTGCTAGCTCAGTACCAACGCTAGCCGAACCCATGTTTAAGGTGCATTACAAGGATGTGCCCACCGAGCCTGTGGTGAAAAAAGGATTTGCTCAGGTTCGGGCCCGCTATCTCATCACGGAAAAACAAGGGGCGAAAAACTTCGCAATGCGTTTGTTCGAATTTGCTCCCGGAGGACATACGTCATATCACACCCATCCGTGGGAACATGAAATCTTTGTCAAAAAAGGGCATGGCATCCTTGTTTCCGAGGGAAAGAAACATGCCGTTGAGCAAGGAGATGTCATCTTCATACCGAGCGAAGAACCGCATCAATTTATAAATGAATCTAACGAAACCTTGGAACTTATTTGTTTGATTCCTTTGAGCGGTCATTAATGTTTTTGCTAATGAGATCGTAAAAAGTCTTTTACGAATGACATCGAGCATTTTGGGAAAAAGCACTCCATTTAGCTCCCTTATAGGTCTGTAAATCGCTAAACCCTATGCTATCGGGAGCTTGTTCTTTTTCTTGGCTTCTTGGCGACAGAAATTTTTCTTTGCTGCCCCTGGCGGTGTAGTTGCTACCTGTTTTACTATATTACGCCCTCTTGAGGCTAACCCTATGATCTCTCATGCGGGGGGCCATGTTCGGGACCGTTCTTATTTCCGCCTGCACATTGATGCACATCTATGTCTTCTGGCGCGCCGCTTCGGTGCCGATTGTGGACCGGCACGTCTCTCGATGGCTGTTCATTGTGTTATGCGTGGTCCTCTGGGCGACTTTTTTTCTCGGCCGAGTACTGGGTCACCACAACACGGGAGCAATGGCCGTAACGGTTGAGCTGTTCGGCATGAACTGGATGGCCGTGCTGTTTCTGACCTGTGTCTGTCTCCTTGCCGTCGACATTGTCACCGGATTCGGCCTCCTTATGGCCCGGCAAGCGCCCTCGCTTCGAGGCTGGGCCCTGGTCGCAGGTGGGGCGCTTTCCTTGATCGCGATTGTACAGGGCCTGCGACCTCCGGTGGTGCAAAGCTACGAGGTGCGCCTTTCAGGCCTTCCCCGTGAGATGGAAGGAACTGTGATCGTTGCCGTATCCGACCTTCACCTTGGCTCTTTGCTCGGGGAACGCTGGCTGGCGGCATGCATCGCCCAGGTACAGGCGCAGCGCCCAGACCTCATAGTCTTTCTTGGCGACCTGTTCGAAGGACACGGCAAGGCCGAGAGTGAGCTGCTTCCGGTCCTGCGTCGGCTCACCGCACCGCTCAGTGTCTGGGCTGTCACCGGCAACCATGAGTTCCACGGCAGCGGCGACACCGGCCTGAGACTGCTCCAGGATACCGGCTTTGAGGTCCTGCGCGACCGGTGGGCCGAAGTCCGACCAGGCCTTATCCTGGCAGGCGTGGACGACCTTACCAACCGCCTTAATGCCGACCAGGGCGGCGATACCATATCGAAGGCCCTCGCGGGTCGACCTCCCGGTGCGACCATTCTTCTCTCTCACAGACCACGGCAGGTCGAGACGGCGGCCGGCGCCGGTGTGGGCCTGATGCTCTGCGGCCACACCCATGGCGGCCAGATATGGCCCTTCAGCTATATGGTCCGCAGCAGATACCCACTGCTGGCAGGGCGGTACGATGTGGGCGGCATGACGGTCATTGTCAGCCGCGGCACAGGCACTTGGGGGCCGCGTATGCGCTTGTGGCATCGAGGCGAGATCCTTCGGCTGACCTTGGCCGGCAAGGAAAACTGAGACTTCTGTGAAAATAACCAACGAAATATTCCAGGTAGGTGGATCAGGCCTAACGTCAAATGAAGACGCAGCTATCTATCTTATCAATTTTGGGAGCAGTGCCGCCCTAGTGGATTCCGGATGTGGGCGTTCTGAAGATAAATTGTTAAAAAATATTCGTTCATGCGGTATCGATCTCAATCAAATTGAATACCTTTTGATCACTCACTGTCATTTTGACCACACAGGGGGGGCAAGATCCTTAAAGGAAAGACTTCAATGCAAAATTGTGGCCCATGAACTGGATGCTCAATTTCTTGAACAAGGAGATGATGCCGTGACTGCCGCCAGGTGGTATGGATCATCGATTCAACCCTTTATTATTGACAGGAAGCTTACTGGGGCCCAGGAAAATATCTGTCTGGGTGGAAGGGTCATTCGGGCAATCCATACTCCTGGGCATTCTCCGGGTTCCGTGGTTTATCAAGTTGAGTCGGATGGATTCAAGGTCCTTTTTGCACAGGATGTTCACGGCCCCCTCGAACCTGTCCTTCTTTCTGATAGAAAAGATTACTTGCGATCTTTAAAGCTGCTTCTTTCACTTGAAGCTGACATTCTCTGTGAAGGACATTTCGGAGTCTATAAAGGCAAGAAAGAAGTGGAGCAGTTCATTAGATCTTATTTGGTATAGATAGCAAGATAGTATCAATCTATGTTCAAGGAATGAGCGACTACTCGGAAGAACAAAAGCTCGGCATCGAGCAGGCTCCTGATGACAAAGCGCCGGGCAAAGACTGTGACGTCCTTTTTGGGGCTATCAGTGAACTGGCCGCCCGAGCAATGCAGGGAGGCAGGACAAGGGAGGGTGCCCTTGCACTGGTCTCACAGGCATTTCGCTTTGCAGATCAGATCATTGAAGACTATGAATCAAAGGAACCGTTGGCCGAACCAGTAGCGTGTAAGGTCGGGTGCCACTACTGCTGTTGTTATGAGGTTGTGTTAACTCCGGCTGAGGCCTTGCTTCTTGGAAACTACGTCAAACGGACATGCTCTGAAGGTACGCTTGCGAACTTGATAAAAAAGATCGACAGGACCCTTCGCCTTAGAGACGGAAGAAGTGTTGAAGAAAGAGCAAAGGTCCTTCACGATACCCCGTGTATCTTTCTGGCAAGCGGAAAATGCTCTGTGTATGATGTGCGGCCTTTTGCGTGCCGGGCTTTGCATTCATTGGACGCTCACGGGTGCAAAGAGGCCGTCATGGCGAGGAAACGTGTAGTTGAATTTACTGGTTATAATCATCGGTACTATATCTTTCAAACAGTCAAAGCGGCATTGAGACAATTCTGTGAACAGATGGGCTGTCAGACCACAGAGCTTACAATTGCCAAGGCCATGAAACAGTACTTCGAACGCCCGGGCCGGACCATGGCTTAGATTCGGGGAGGTGAGGTGTTTGTAATTTGACTGCCACATAATTATAGAAGCCATTTCAAAACCCCATCTATCGCCCGATGGCTGTGTTGAGGGCCTCTTCAAAATGCTCACATACTCCCGTGTATGCTGCGCTTTATCATCGGCCCCCGCCTTGCCCTCGAACGCAATCTGAGGTTTTGAAATGGCTTCTAGTGTTGTGTCCCAGAAATAACTGACATAATTTCCGAGATCACGCAGGACCCGCAGAGGCGATATTATAAATCCGAAATTCGAATATCTAATGACCAAAATCCAAAACCTCTTAAGAACATTAGAACTTTCAAAAATGGACAACCTGACCAAGGAAAAGGGTTTTAACCCTACAACGACGTTTACCACTCCGTCATTCCGGACTTCGGCGAGCTCAGTCGAGTCGCGAAAGCCGGAATCCAGTCAGAACGATCTGGAATATGGCTATTTTAGTTCATGGTCATAGCTCGACTTCTGGATGCCGGA
>DAOUTV010000236.1 GCA_030668505.1 Desulfobacterales bacterium
CGCCACCGCGCTCAAGCTCAACCTTAACAAGGTCACAGGGGCGAATGCCCCAGGATTCCACATTATAAACGGAGCTAAGATCCTTGAGATGGTAGGCAACGCGGCCTATTCGAACCGGGGCCCGCGGTTCAAGCTGCGCAATAGCACCATCGCCGATCCGGACGGATAAGACCCTCGTCCATATAGATGCCCGCTACTTTATTGACCAACTTGACGGCTCTTTCCGCTCCACCTACACCCCACAACCCCACAGAAAGAACCTCCCATGCATCATTCCGTCTAAATCTGTACGTCAATATAGCGGACAGATTTTAAGAGCATTTAGAGCTAACCCCTACAAAAATATAAAGAAACGTTCGAATTTGCTTGACTTTTCATTTTTCTTGCTATATTGCAATCCGCATTAAAAATTTAGCTGTGCTTAATAATACAATCCTTTCAACTCATTCAAGGACAAAACATATTGTTTGAGAAGATTTTAAATATTCAGCACCATCTGAATCCTCTTCATGTGTATTGCCGCATGGTAGACACAGGGATGAACACAAGGGTTTCTCTTTCAATATGTAAGTTGTATGAGATTGTCATATACAGTTGGCTTGTCATGCTAACCAGATTTGCTGCTCAGACCTGCAAACTTGTAAAAGCCGGCAAGTTGACGCTGTTTTCCTAAACCCCGTTGAGACTGGGGCCCACCCGCTCTTTCTCCTTTTCTTGCCATGGATATTCCACCCGGGGATGCAAGGAGGCCTCCATGCAATCTACCAATACTTTGACTATCTTGGCAAGGTAGCGAGTGGAAAAGTTGCATTCGTCGAACTGACCGTCAGCCACCCGCTTTAGGACTAGATGGCGAACCACCTTTGCTATCTTCGCCCGTGTGGGCCTCTGAAGGGAGCGGGAGGTGGCCTCCACCGCATCGACGATCATCAATATTGCTGCTTCAACGGTTTGGGGTTTTGGCCCAGGATACCGGAAATCCTGCTTGCTAAGCTTGTCCCTCCCACCTGCCTTGACGGCCTTGTTGTAGAAATACTCCACAAGTTGGGTACCGTGATGTTGGCGGATCAAATCCAAAACTACTTGGGGCAGCCCCATCTCTCGTCCGATCTTCTCGCCATGTTCAACATGATTGATGATGAGCTTAGCGCTCTCCAGGGGATCTAAATCATCATGAGGGTTCTTCCTCCCGGATTGATTTTCCACAAAAAGCTTCGGGTCCCCTATTTTTCCAATGTCATGGTAGTAGGCTCCAATAGTAAGCAGGGAGGTGTCGGCCCCGATGGCCTGTCCCGCTGCCTGAGCGAGGTATGCAACCGACATGGTATGTTGGTAAGTGGCCGGGGTCTTGGTCAAAAGGTCCTTCATAAGGGGGTTTTGAAGGTCCGCATACTTATTCAGCTTAAACGTAGAAGCTGTATGCCAACCAACCTCCAGCAAAGGTAATAGAAGAAGTACCACGGGGCCTGCTGCAAGGCCTCCCATAAAGGCCCACCCCATATTCTCAAGCAATCCCTTGCCAAAAATTTCAGCCACCGAGGAGAACTCGATTTTCTGCAATTCCCCGGACAAGCCGATGAGAGTTCCCCAATCCATTGAGAACGCCATGATTATGACCACGTTTATGATTCCTACCACTGCTGAAGGGAGAAAGATATGAATCGGCTTTCGTATTTTTAATGAGGCTAACACAGCCGCCATCCCGCCGAAAACAAAGAATAGCAGGATATCCCAGGTGCGATCCAAAAACAGACTTAACATCATCGCACCTATAACCGTAGTCCAAGTGGCAGAGACTCTTTCATTGTGTAACAGAATTATAAGTAAAGGGAGAACGGCGAATGGGACTATATAGATAGGAAAAGCTGTAAACAAAAGGCACGCCTTGCAAAGAAAAATGGTTATGATAAGCAATGAGAGGAGTAATTGGGCGGGAGGTTTCTTCCGCCACTCCGCCCACAGTATTTTCGAGAGGAACAAATTATAAAGGACTACCATGAAAAGTGTAGCAGTCAGCATCCAGAAGGCCTTCCCATACAGGTCTTTCTTCCCCTCATCCCGATAGGCAGTTAGTAAAAGCACATCCTCCTCACTCAAAGCCTTTCGAAACGGCACAAGGATATCTCCTGGTTTGTAAGGAATAACGTTAGAGGGGTACCTCCGAATGATATTTTCGATCCTCCTATCATTCTCCTTATGGTCGTACTTGAGGTTTGGCAGAAGAGTTAAAAGAGATATCTGAAGAACCGGGTCTAAAACTCCCTTATCCACCTGCCAGAAGAGTTGATTGACCTTCTCGTGCAGCACAAGGCGGGCCTCATTAAGGGTAATCACATCACCGGCAGGATGGACCACTATGCCCGCGGGGTCAGGATAGAGAATCTCGATTGTCTTCTTTCCCTTGAGGGGGTCCGGGTCTTCCAGAATTCTGTTTTGCAGAATCGATTCCTCAATAGTAAGTATGCCTGCTACAAGGTTCTCAAGATCTTGGTATGCGAAGATCTTGGCTGCCACATCCGGGTCAAACAGTAAGCCATACTCTATTTTCAGATAATCCAAAAGACCCTGTTGTCCAGACGCTTTCCGGCCCTTAAGTGTGAAAACCGTTTCGGTTAAAGCATCCATTTCTTTGTTTGCTTCATCTACTCTATGAGGAACATAGGTATAAAGAGGAACATACCGGGAAAGAGCTATTTCCCGCCTGCCACCAAGGGCCTTTTCTTGATCGAAGTTGAAGTATCGTTGGGACCGGCAAGTGAAGGGAATAACTTCTTTTGTTTGTGGCGGCAGAACGAAAAGGTAGATATCCTCTATATAACACGCAAAAAACGTTATGAGAACAAGAATGACGTTAAGGACCAGTTTCATGTTCTGACCTCACCAGAGTTGTCGGCTGTCCTAATCCTGGAACTATTTAATATGCTAACATAGCTTGTACGATATGTCCAATGTACTTCACTATCACTCAACTCACACCTCGTCATTTGTATACCATCCGAATTAGAAGTTGTTTCAAAACCCTTTTCCTTGGTCTGTTTGGCCATTTTTGAAAGTACTAAGCTCGCTTCGCTAAAATTGTAAAACTCGGGCTATCGCCCTCAAACAGTTACAATTTTTAACACTTCGCTTTGCTAAGAACTTTTGGCAAAAATGGCCAAAATGGAGTCGTCAAAGAGTTTTGAAACAGCTTCTAGTCCTGTAACTCTAATCGTTCAAAGTGGCAATAAATATAACGCGACGAATAAATTGCCCAGAAATGTGAACTTTTTTTCCTTTTTCGGCGCGATATTCTTCCGTTGCATGGCGAAAAAATGTGAACTTTTTTACCCTTCTCCGTTGTCTCTCTGGCTAACCACTTAGAACTGTTACTATATTTTGCGGCCACACGAATTGGCATGGTACTTGATATAATAGCTTTCAAACGGCTCCAGACTCCTGCTTGGTGCCGACCCGGTCTGTATCGTGGTTTCAGGAGGCAAGTCTTTCATAATCAGACGGAGGACGATGAGATGAAACATCTAGCGATATCCTTGGCGTGTGTGTTTGTCGGAGTGCTTACAGGGCTCTTGTTGAGCGAGACCGTGATAAGCCAATTCCTTCCCGGCACGGAAACTTTGCTGGCGAAAAACGGTTTAGTTGTTCTAAGTTCTCATTGATGAAAACGTAAAAAGTCTTTTGCGAACGACATTGAGCATTTTGGGGAAAAAGCCCTCAATATTTTTTCGTGAAAATGCTTATAGTTTCAACGCATTAGATTGTTAAACGGATTCCTCACGCCTAATTTTCCTTCTTACATCGGGCTAATCGAAAGACCAGCTCGTCCCACTCCTAACCTAACCCGGACAAGCCGGAAACAAAAAGAAGTGCCTAAAGTGAACTAAAGTGCCTAAAGTTTATGATCTCGTTAAATAATTTTATCATATCAAAAACATGGAAAGTGTAGTAACCACGCTTTTTAGGTTTGTTTTGAATTCGGTTGAAAAGAGCTACAACTTCGGCACACAGATTGCAATTGGCCAGAAAAGAGGGGAAACTATCAGTAGGGTGTAAAGATGCCAGAAACCAAGGTGACACCTGATAAAAAACATTCGACGGCTATTATTGATTCGTTAATTAACATCCA
>DAOUTV010000118.1 GCA_030668505.1 Desulfobacterales bacterium
ATTTGTCAAACGGGTCTGGAAGTGGCGCGAGGAATACGGCGGCCTGATCATCAAACAGTTGAGGCGTCTGGGGGCTTCATGCGATTGGGATCGGGAACGCTTTACCATGGACGAGGGTCTCTCCAAAGCCGTGAGGACAGTATTTGTCAAGCTCTATGAACAAGGCTTAATATATCGGGGTAACTACATAATCAACTGGTGTCCCCGTTGTCGCACAGCCCTGTCGGACTTAGAGGTAGAGCATGAGGACCACAACGGACAACTTTATCACATCAGGTACCCGTTTGAAAAAGGAAATGGTTGGATTGTCTTAGCCACTACACGTCCTGAGACCATGCTGGGGGACACTGCCGTAGCGGTTAATCCAAACGATAAGCGGTATCGCGGACTAGATGGGAAAACGGTTATACTGCCCCTGATGAACCGAAGAATTCCCATCATTTTTGACGAATATGTGGATATGAAATTTGGGACCGGTGCCCTGAAGATCACGCCTGCCCATGATCCCAATGACTTTGAAATTGGTCTTCGACATGGCCTTGAGGCCATCAATGTGATTGGCGAAGACGGGCGCATGAATGAACGGGCAGGACGTTTCCAGGAACAGGATCGGTTTGAATGTAGGGAGGGAGTCCTTGACGCCCTCAGGGAGGAAGGCCTTCTGGAAAAGGTGGAGCCCTACCAGCACAGTGTGGGACATTGCTATCGGTGCCGTACAACCATAGAGCCGTATCTTTCCAAACAGTGGTTTGTTAAGGTAAAGCCCCTGGCAGAAAAGGCATTTGTTGCAGTCGATACAGGTGCTACACGGATCATACCAGATACCTGGACCAAGACATACTTTGAGTGGATAAACAATATCAGGGACTGGTGCATTTCCCGGCAAATATGGTGGGGGCACCGTATCCCTGCCTGGACGTGTAATAACTGCGATGAGCTGATTGTAGCCATGGACCGTCCCACAGTGTGCCCTGCCTGTGGGGGTAGCACCCTTGTTCAGGAAACCGACGTTTTGGACACCTGGTTCAGCTCAGCGCTCTGGCCCTTTTCCACCATGGGGTGGCCGGATGACACTAAAGCCCTGACAACGTTTTACCCAACATCCGTCCTTGTCACCGGCTTTGACATCCTATTTTTCTGGGTCGCCAGGATGATGATGATGGGACTCCACTTCATGAAGGAGGTCCCTTTCAGGGATGTCTATATCCATGCCTTGGTCCGGGATGCTGAGGGCAAAAAAATGAGCAAGTCAACAGGGAATGTTATCGATCCCCTGTATGTAATTGACAAGTTTGGCGCAGATGCCTTCAGGTTCACCTTAGCCTCCCTTGCAGCCCAGGGACGTGACATAAAACTCTCGGAAGATCGCATAGAAGGCTACCGCCACTTCATCAACAAGCTCTGGAATGCGGCTCGATTTTCTCTGATGCACTTGTCGGACTTCGAGCCTGATGAGTCAGCGCCGGATGCCCGGGATCTATCACTGGCGGACAGTTGGATTCTAAGCCGGCTCAACGGAGTAGTCGAAACTGTGACAAAGAAGCTTGACGAGTACAAATTCAACGACGCTGCAAATGCCCTTTACCAGTTTGTGTGGCATGAATTCTGTGATTGGTACCTTGAAATAATCAAGCCTGTCCTCTACGGGGCTGTTGCTTCAGCTGATGGGACAACAAAGACTGGTTCTTCCCGGTATATGGCGACCCGATTTATCCTTTGGTCGACCCTTAACGAAATCCTGCGTCTGCTCCACCCCTTTATTCCATTTGTTACCGAAGAGATCTGGGGTGAGCTACCGGGCACCGAAGGCTCCATCATGAAGGCGGAATTCCCAACCACCTCTAATGCACGCAACAACCCTGAGGCTGAAGAGGCGATGAAGGTGCTAATAGGAGTAGTAAGCGGGATACGCAATGTCAGGGGTGAAATGAACGTGCCGCCTTCCTTATTTGTAGAAGTCTCGGTTCACAGCCCGGACAAAGAGGCCCGTGAGTTGCTTGAGCGACACCGAGACATGATTGTCAAACTGTGCAAGTTGAACAGCCTGCAGGTGACACCACCAGGCCGGCGGCCGGCTTCATCTGCCACATCGGTTTTTGGCAATTGCACGATATTTGTCTTATTAAAGGGCGTTATAGATTTCGAACTCGAGCAAGGGCGCCTGAACAAGGAAATTGCCAAAATTGCCAGGGAGCTCGATGGGATCGTCAAGAAACTGAACAACGAAAATTTTTTGCTGAAGGCTCCACAAGAGGTGGTTCAAAAGGTGCGTCAAAAAGGGGAGCGGCTTGAGGAAAAGAGAAACAAATTGCAGGAACATTTAGGGAGGGTCAGTGAGCTGGCCCGTAATTCGTGAATCTTTCGATTGATGATTGTCGATTGATGATTGATGATTGAAAAAGACAATCAACAATGATGGTTTCGCAAAAAGTCTCCATCCTAGTCATTGCGAGGAGTGCAACGACGAAGCAATCTAATAAATACAAGCAGTTGTCATACTCGAGATTGCTTCGCTCCGCTCGCAATGACATGTTTTCCCACTTTTTACGAGTTGGTCAACAATCGACAATCAACAATCAACAATCGACAATCAGAAACCATGTTCAAGAATGAAAAAATAATTCGGCTGGCCCTTGAAGAAGACATCGGGTCCGGAGATGTCACAACAGAGGCACTGATCGATCCGGATCATGCGGGGACCTGTGATATTCTTGCAAAAGAGTCCCTGGTCTTGGCCGGGCTTCAGGTGGCTCAAGAGGTCTTTACCACCCTTGACCCTTGCATGAGTTTTGAAACCACCTTTCAAGATGGTGACCGGGTAGAAAGCGGGGGTAAAATCCTGAAGGCCGGGGGCAAACTTCAGGCTTTGCTGATGGGGGAACGGACAGCCCTAAATTTTCTTCAGCGGCTTTCCGGGATTGCAACCCTTACCCGGCAATATGTGGATCGGGTTGCAGGATCAAACGTGCGGCTGACCGATACCCGTAAGACTATCCCGGGATGGCGCAGGCTGGAAAAGTATGCGGTAAAGATCGGGGGGGCCTACAACCATCGTTTTGGGCTTTATGATGGCGTCTTGATCAAAGACAACCACATTGCTGCGTACGGCGGGATCACCAAGGCAGTTGCCAGGGTTCGGGATAGCCGACCGCATCTCTTGCGGATAGAGGTGGAAGTCTCAGACATGAACCAGGTCAAAGAATCTCTTGAAAACGACGTTGATATCATTATGCTTGACAACATGGACCTAAAAGATATACATAAAGCTGTCATACTTGTTGACGGCAGGGCCATGGTCGAGGTCTCGGGAGGAGTTACCCTGGACACTTTGCCTGAAATCGCCAATACCGGCGTTGACATCATTTCCATAGGCGCTCTGACCCACTCGGCAAGGGCGGTGGACATCAGCATGCGCATAGTTGGCTGAGAAGAATTTACAACATTTGGTGGAGGAAGGTCTCATGAGATTTTGTGCAGTCGAATATGCAATTCCCAGTAAGCTTGTAACCAATACCGAAATTATTCAGGAGATCATCTCCAAGAGTACACGTTTTTTAACACAGAAGGCTCTCGATTTGCTTGCATTAAAGCTCGACGAGCTGTTCAAGAAGGCGGTAACCGATGTTCGATATCACAGAGCCAAAAACGAACGCGCTATTCAGTTTGGTATTGAAGCGGGCAAGAAGGCCTTAGAGTCAGCCAACATGTCTCCAAAGGACATTGATCTGTTGATTTATGTGGGCGTGGGGAGAGGCTATATTGAGCCGGCTACTGCCAATGTTTTTCAGAAAATACTTAAGCTAAACAAAGCCACATGCTTTGACATATTGGATGCCTGTGCAAGCTGGCTCAGGGCGATTCATGTGGCGCATTCTTTTATCAAGACAGGCATGTACAAGAACGTGATGATTTTGAATTGTGAGTTTAACTTTCGGGAGTATGCCAATTTTGAGTTTAAGTCGCTCAAGGATATTGAATTCAATTTTCCGACATTTACGATCGGGGAGGCCGCAACTGCCACTATTGTCAGCGATTCACAGGACGATGACGAGTACTACGCCTCCTTTAGGACATGGGGAGACAAGCACACGCTGTGCAAGATACCGCTGCCGCATTTCAGGGAGTACAGCGACGGCGAGCTAAGGAATGAAATTGAACCACTCAGGTTCTTCTCTTACGGGGAAAAGATTTTTAGATTTGTCTTTTCGAGGCTATGCAAGCATTACCGAGAAGACGCCCAACTGAAAAGTTTCAAGCACGAGATCGTTTTCAGCCATGCCGCAAGTGATGCTATGAGCGACAAAGTGATCCAATCATGCAAGCTTGGTATAGAGAAGGGTTACAATACTCACAAGCGATTTGGAAACACGGTCTCTGCATCAGTGCCGCTAGCCATGGGTTTGGCCCTGAAAGAGGGGAAGCTAATGAACAACACCAATGTCCTCATCGGCTTTGGGTCCGCGGGCGTCTCCACAGCGTGGTGCAAGTTCAAGTTTCTAAAGTAGGGCTCGGCAAAATATAACTTCCCGTTTTTGCATCTCGGCTTCAGGCCCTCTTTGCCCGATCCTCATTCGCAAAATCCGCGAAATAGCCTGCTATTCCTGTGGTCTTTCTCAATCAGATCGACCAAATCCAACCTAAATCTAAGCGCAAATTCTGCGAACTTATTCTTTGCCGAGCCCTTAACTTTGATGAATTCGTAAAAAGTCGTCACTCCGGTGAAAACCGGAGTCCAGAGCCTTTGTAAATAGCTGAATAAACTGGATTCCGGCGCCTGCCCCGGACCACGATCCGGGGTTCGCCGGAATGACAGAATGAGGTATTTTTCGACTTTTTACGAATGCATCAACTTTGCCTACCCAATGTTTCTTTGATTTCGGATAGCTGAATACACATTTCAGAATCACAACCCAATATCCGAAATCCGAAATGTTATAGTTGACTTAGCTCCACAGACCTCTGTGCCGCTGCTCGAACAGCCTCCATTAGATGCTCCTTTACTTTGTGGCTTTCCAGTACCCCGAGTGCTGCTTCGGTGGTACCGCCTCTGGAGGTTACCTTTTTTTGAAGCGAGGCTGCAGCCTCGCCGGTCTCTTCCAGAAGCCTTACCGATCCCTTGATAGTCTCAAGGGTTAGCATGAGGGCGTGCGAGGGTCTGAGTCCAAGTCCGGCCCCGGCTTCTACAAGAGACTCTATCACATAAAAGACGTAAGCGGGTCCTGAACCGCTGAGGGCAGTCACCGCATCCAGGTCTTCCTCCTCGAATTCAATCACCTTTCCAATGGCCTCCAAAATTGTGCGTGCCTGGCTTAGATCGGCCTCTTTTGCATAGCGGTTACCGCTCATGCCGGCCATACCGGCCAGGACCAGGGCAGGCGTGTTGGGCATGACACGGACAATGGGAAGAAGTCCCTTTGAATTCTCGTCCAGTGGGGCATACAAGTGCCCTTCGATCCTTTTCATGGGAAAACCTGCGGCAATGGAGATGATCAGCTTTACCCTCTTTATTGTGTGGGGAAAAGTGCCGGCAAGGGCTTGCAGGACCTCATCCATATGCTGGGGCTTAACCGCCAGAATGACAATATCTACCCGGTCAAAAAGTTCCGCATTCTCTTCAGCGGTATTGATCTTATACGTCTCTTTCAGTTGGCGCAGCCGTGCACCTCGCACATCAGAGGCCCAGATTTGTGCTGATTTACACAGACCGGATTTTGTGAGACCATTGATAATGGCTTCTCCCATGTTACCTGCACCAATAAGTCCGATCTTTTTGTCCAGCATTTTCATAATGCCCTCCTCACATACATTCAAATTAACGCCACCAGCAGATCTATGTCAACGAGCCGGATGAAATTTCTTGACTTTTGAGTCGCAACTATTCTAATACTTTTAAATTATTGTCTTTTAAAACTGAATTTCTAAAGTCGTATCATTTTAGCCTTATATAACAAACCGTTTTGATCGTCGTTTGATCGGTCATGTTTTCAAGAACGAAAATTTTACCCAAAATCTTCAAAGAGAGGGGCATGATAATGACTGGGAAGAGGTGCTTACATCCATATTGTATTCTCGTAATGTTGACAATCTTTCTTATCACATCTCAGGCATCTGCTCTTCTAACAGCCGATGATGTCGCAAATCAAGTCAAAGAATCATTGGCCGCTGGGGCAACAGTGGAAGATGCG
>DAOUTV010000222.1 GCA_030668505.1 Desulfobacterales bacterium
GGGGACCTTAAGGGAACGGTTCTTAAGTTAATGACATTGGGGCGCAATTTACAGACTTCTCCCTCCGGTCGAAGTGACAAAAAAAGCGAATGATCGATGACCAATGACTGACAAAGGAGGACACATCATGACAACGATTAAGATAAAAGGAATGTCCTGCAATCACTGTGTAGTAGCAGTCGACAAGGCATTGAATGAGATTGATGGGATCAAAGATATCAAAGTGGACCTGCAAAAAGGTGAAGCCACATTTGAAGAACCAATGCCCCTTGATATGAACATCGTTAGGGAGCGGATCAAAAAGGCTGGATACGAAGTTGTCTGAAAAGGCCACACTGAATATTCACGGTATGACCTGCGCGGCATGTGTTAGGCGCGTGGAGCAAGGGCTGAAAGACCTTGATGGTGTGCACGAGGCCGCTGTCAATATTGCCACCGAGAAGGCCACCGTGGAGTATGATCCTTCTATCCTTGACCTTGAGAGCCTTCCCGGAAAGGTGAAGGAACTGGGCTATGAGGTGGTAGGCATAGAAAAATCAACCGGGGCCGGTCTCGACAAGACAACCATCTCGGTCGGCGGCATGACATGTGCGGCATGTGTCCGGCGCGTGGAATCAGCTTTAAAAACACTCGGCGGGGTCAGTGACGCTGCGGTAAACCTTGCCACAGGAAGGGCTACAATCATCCACCACCCGGAGTGGGCCGGGGTGGAAGAGCTGAAGAAAGTCATTTCTGAGGCAGGATATGAATTCCTGGGCGTTGCAGACGCAACCCTTGATGACCCTGTTGAAGCAGCGCGAAAAAAAGAGATAAAAGAGTTAAAGATCAAGTTTATTATTGGTGTGGTCTTGAGCGTGATCATTTTTGTGGGCTCTATGCAAAGCTGGTTCCCATTGCTTCGGTCCATTCCTAGGCAGGTCATGCTCTATTGCCTTTTTGTTCTTACCACCCCTGTAGTCTTCTGGGTTGGAAGCCGGTTTTTTTCCGGGGCCATCAAGGCCGCCATGCAGAAAACAACCGATATGAACACCCTGGTAGCTGTGGGAGCCCTTTCAGCCTATCTTTATTCTGCCTTGGCCACCTTTACTCCGCAGCTTTTTGCAGGCGCCGGCGTTGCGTTGCACATCTATTTCGATGGTGCAGCCATGATAATAACTCTCATCTTGTTGGGGCGTTTGTTAGAGGCCAAAGCCAAAGGAAAGACCTCCATGGCCATTAAACGGCTCATGGGGCTCAAGCCAAAGACTGCGCGTTTGATTCGGGATGGTAAGGAGGTCGACATCCCTATCGAGGCCGTGATCAAAGGAGACCTCATCCTGGTGCGGCCGGGGGAGAAGATCCCCACCGACGGTGTAATTGTATCAGGGTCATCTTCACTCGATGAATCGATGCTCACCGGAGAAAGCATCCCTGTGGCCAAAGAGGCTGGAAGCGAGGTCTTTGCAGCCACCCTGAACAAGAGCGGGAGCTTTACCTTCAGGGCAACCAAAGTAGGGGCCGAAACAGCGCTTGCACAAATCATCAGGCTGGTCGAAGAGGCTCAGGGGTCCAAGGCGCCCATCCAGCGGATTGCGGACAAGGTGGCATCCATCTTTGTGCCTGTGGTTTTTGGTATTGCTATCCTAACCTTTTTGATATGGTACTTTTTAATACCCGAGCCGATATTCAGCCGGGCACTTCTTAATTTTGTATCGGTGCTGATCATTGCATGTCCCTGTGCCATGGGCCTTGCAACACCAACAGCAGTAATGGTGGGTACGGGATTGGGGGCTGAAAATGGCATCTTGATTAAAGGTGGGGAAAGTCTGGAGAAGGCATATAAACTGACAACCATTGTTTTTGATAAGACCGGTACCTTGACCAAGGGAGAACCAGAGGTTACAGATGTGTTGACTGCTTCAGGCATGCAAGAACACGACATATTGAAAATGGCAGCTTCCATTGAGGCCGCTTCAGAGCATCCACTAGCCCAAGCCGTTATTGAAAAAAGTCGCCAAGTACAGGTGAGCCCTGATCCCGTGAAGGACTTTGAGGCCCTGTCAGGCCTTGGGGCCAGAGCAGTCGTGAATGGTAAGAAATGCCTTTTGGGCAACCTGCGGCTTATGGAAAAAGAGTCCGTGGCAATGAACGGTTTCGACCAGAAGGCCAAAAGGCTTGCAAGTGAGGCCAAGACGTGTGTTTTTGTGGCTGAGGCAGACCGGGTTGTTGGCCTCCTTGCCCTTTCAGATATGCCCAAGGCCTCTGCAAGCGCGGCAGTTTCTAGCCTCAAGGACATGGGGTTGAAAGTGGCCATTATTACCGGAGACAATGAAAAAACAGCACGGGCCGTTGCTGATGCTGTCGGCATAGACAAGATACTTGCCGAGGTGCTTCCCGGTGATAAGGCAGATGAGATAAGGGAACTCCAGGCAAAAGGTCAGGTCGTGGCCATGGTCGGAGACGGTATTAACGATGCGCCGGCCCTGACAACGGCAGACATCGGTATTGCCATCGGTGCCGGGACGGATGTTGCCATGGAAGCAAGCGACATTACCCTGATCAAAGATGATTTGAGATCGGTTCCCTCAGCCATCAGGCTTTCGTTCCAGACTATGAGAGTAATCAAACAGAACCTTTTCTGGGCATTTTTCTACAACAGCCTGGGGATTCCCATTGCAGCCGGGGCACTTTATCCTTTCTTTGGGATTCTTTTGAATCCGGTGTTTGCAGCCGCTGCCATGGCTATGAGTTCGGTCTCTGTTGTGAGCAACTCACTGCGTCTGCGGAAATTAACGGACATATAAAGGAAAAAGGTAACCGTTCACGGGTTCAAAGGTTCAGAGGTTCAGGGTTCACCGAATGAAATCCCCCCTAACCCCCCTTTACAAAGGGGGGAACCCAAAACTTCCCCCTTTGTAAAGGGGGATTGAGGGGGATTTTTTGAAATTATATAAAGTGAGCTTTACCTGGCGTTGGATCAAGCTAAGTTTTAGGACGTGTATAATCATGCTGGAAACGCCCGCGCTGCTATTCGTGGTTTCATCAAGTACTTGCCAGCCTGCAAGCAAGGTTAACCCTGAACGGTGAACCCTGAACCCGTGAACGGTTACGGAAAAAGGTGTAATAGTGTAGCAAGGCATTTTGGAGAAGGAAGAGAAGTGGTAGCGGGGACATTATGACTTTAAAGGAGGATTTATGAGCGTTCGTGTCGGTATTAATGGGTTTGGAAGGATAGGAAGACTTACCCTGAGGGCTGCCCTGGAAAACGATGCTGTTGAGGTTGTAGCAATCAACGACCTCACTGATGCTTCAACCATGGCACACTTGCTCCAGTACGATTCAGTTCACGGTTTCTTAAATGCCGACGTCAAGGCCCGAGATGATGCTATCGAGGTCAATGGTCATATTATGGCGTATACCGCGATTAAAGATCCGGCTGAGCTGCGCTGGGGAGACCTAAGTGTGGACGTCGTTATGGATTGTACGGGGTTATTTAGGGACCGCGAGAGTGCCGGTAAACACCTGGCATCAGGTGCACGCAAGGTGATTATTTCAGCACCTGCCATCGATCCGGATACAACAATTGTGTTAGGTGTGAATGAATCCGTTTACAACCCCAAGGAGCACCACATCATATCAAACGCCTCCTGTACGACAAATTGTCTGGCCCCGGTGGCAAAAGTGCTTTTTGAAAACTTCGGGATAAAAAGCGGACTCATGACCACGATCCACGCCTATACAGGAGGTCAACGGCTTCTTGATCTTCCCCATAAGGACCTCAGGCGCGCCAGAGCAGCAGCCTTGTCCATGATACCCACCACGACTGGGGCTGCAAAGGCAGTTGCCCTGGTTTTGCCCGAGCTTAAGGGAAAGTTGAACGGTCTGGCTATACGAGTACCGACACCAAATGTGTCTCTTATTGACTTGGTCGTCGTGGTTGATAAGAAAGGGCTAACGCCGGCTGACGTGAACGGTGCTTTTAAGGCTGCGGCAGAAGGTCAACTGAAAGGAATTTTGGCATATAGCGAGCTGCCCTTGGTCTCGGTCGATTTTAACGGTTCCACGTTTTCTTCCATCTTGGATGCTCCTACCACATATGTGATCGACGATATGGTAAAAGTCCTCGCCTGGTACGACAATGAGCGCGGCTATGCTACACGCATGGTGGATTTGGCGGCCATGATTGGAAAAGAGATTTAGAGAAGCAAAAGACTTTTTACGATTTCATCAAACAACAGAGCCAAAAAAACTGGAGCTGTGCGGTTAGCATTCACCGTGTTTTGTCAATGAGTTGATGGTTATGAGGGAGACGTCGTAGGGGCGGCTTTACGCCGCCCGCCAAATCGATTCGGGCGAGGTAAACTCGCCCCTACGGGAACCCGCCGATCAGA
>DAOUTV010000073.1 GCA_030668505.1 Desulfobacterales bacterium
CCCGGAGGGATGGCCGAGTGGTTGAAGGCGGCGGTCTTGAAAACCGTTTCCCGGAGACGGGACGTGGGTTCGAATCCTACTCCCTCCGCCAGGACATTTAACGCAGAATCCCGGAGAGATGGCCGAGCTGGCTGAAGGCGCTCGCCTGCTAAGCGAGTGTAGGGGGAAACTTCTACCGAGGGTTCGAATCCCTCTCTCTCCGCCAATCTTTCATAGTGCATATTAGTTTCTTAGTTGTGAAATTCGCGTTTTCTCTGGCAGAAAATAAATTCGAAATCCGAATATCGAAATCCGAAACAAATTTTAAATTTTCAAAATGCAAACGAACAAAACTGAATCCACAACCATAGTAATCTCAAACAGTTTAGATTCCATGTTTTGAACATTCGAACATTTGTATTTTGGATTTGTTTCGAATTTCGGATTTCGTGCTTCGTATTTCCGCTTTATCCGGGTTAGGGCTTTGCTTTCAAATGGGTGCAAATAACGACCATACTGATACAAGGGTTGAAAACAACCAGAATAGTGTCCATATTCTGGTTGTTGACGATGCGAAAGACGTCAGGGAGAGCATCCGAGAAGCGATCCAGTATGCCGGGTATGCCTGCTGGGTTGCTTCAAGTGGCGACGAGGCGTTGAAATTCTTAGAGGAAAAACGCGTAGATCTCGTTATATCCGATATCAAAATGCCTGGCATCGATGGATTTGAATTAACAGAGATCGTGAAAAAAAAGTATGACACAGACGTGATCATCATTACGGGTTATGGAAGAGATTTCCAATATGAAGAGGCTATCGAGAAAGGGGCAAGCGAGTTCATACTAAAACCTATAAGGCTGCAAGAGTTGATTGTTAGACTTAAACGGGTCCTCAGAGAGCGTGCCCTTATTGCCCAAAGACGACGGATGGAGCACCAGCTCAGGAAATTGACCATCACGGATGATCTGACCAAGCTCTATAATATGAGGCACCTCTACTATCAGTTGCAATTAGAGATGGATCGAGCATTGCGCTATAAGGCACCACTGTCGCTCTTGTTACTGGATGTAGATGGGTTCAAAGGGTATAATGATGCTTACGGCCATCTGGAGGGAGACAAGGTTCTGATTAAGCTTAGCGAGGTAATTCGAGAGTGCCTGCGAAAAAGCGATACGGCCTACCGGTATGGCGGTGATGAGTTCCTGGTTGTCCTGCCTGAGGCCAAAGGAAAAGAGGCAAGAAACGTAGCCGAAAGAATCAGGGTGCGTTTTCCGGCTGCATACTCAAACGACTCTTCAAACGGCAGTATTGATGCCACGGTGAGTGTCGGGGTTGCTGAATTCCACCCGGGGGAAAATCTATCGGAATTCATAAAAAGGGCCGATCAGACCATGTATGAGGCAAAAAATCGGGGAGGCAATCAGAGCCTTATTGCACAGGGATAATTTATCCGGCAGGTAACACTTTACGTGCATGAAAAAGACCCATTTTGCGAACGACATTGAGCAAAATCCGGCCTTTTTCAAAAAGCTAAACTCTTACTCCGGCAGCAATTTTTACTATCGTAACACCCGGGTTTTCCTGATGTCCATCCGCCTGCAGGACCCCGTGGATCAGAGGATGCTCCTTCAAGAACGCTATTACGCTCTTACGCAGCGTTCCCGTCCCCACACCATGAATGATACGAACCTCCCTTAAGCCTGCCAGCATGGCATCGTTCACGAATTTATCGACAGCCATTAATGCCTCATCCACATGTGTTCCCCGAATATCGATTTCGGTGCGCACCTTGTCCGGATAAGGGACCGCGACATGTGAATTTAGACCGAATGTGGATTTCCCCTGGCCTTTTGCCCTGGTCAATTCCGCTTTGGGTACGCGTACCTTGAGGTTGCCACTGGCGATCAGGACGTGACCGGTCGTGTCTTCAGCAGACAGCACGGTCGCCGCCACACCACCCCGTGTCCAGTAGACAAGGCTTCCGGCTCGGACCTCACCCCTGATTTGACCTTCCTGCCGGTATTCTTCATCAGACGAGGTGGCCCCAAGCTCTTTTCTCAGGGTCTCTCTTTCCTCCTCGATAAGCGCCCTGGCCTCACGGATGCTCCGGCTACTGCCACCCTTTTGCCTTATGGTTTGTATCGCCTTTTCTACGGCGGCATTAGCCTGCTTTATGATGGCGCTCGCTTCTTCGGCCGCCTTACGACGCAATTGCTTCACTTCCCGTCCGAGAAGATCGTTTTTTTCCTGGTACTTTTTAGTCAATCCCTCAAGAACGAGCTTTTGGGTTGCCAAGTCCCTCTCCAGTCGCTCGTTCTGCTCGATCTGATCCTGTAGTTGCAAAATCAGGTCTTCTAGTCGACGGGCATGACTGCCCATCAGGGACCTGGACCGTGTGATAATGGTCTCCGTGAGTCCCATACGCGTTGCTATCTCAAGGGCATAGCTGGAACCGGGGAGATTAGGACGGAATTTGTAGGTCGGGGTTAGGGTTTTCCTGTCAAAGGCCATTGATCCGTTTGCAATACCGGGCGTTTGATGGGCAAATGCCTTCAAAGCCCCTTGATGGGTTGTAACGACAGTCAAGACGCCTCTGCTCGTTAGGGCCTCTGTCACTGCCATGGCAATGGCTGCCCCCTCCTGTGGGTCCGTGCCGGCTCCTATCTCATCAATGAGCACCAGGTCTCCAGGGGCCGCTTCATCTACAATTGCCTTAATCCCTTTAAGGTGGGCGGAAAAGGTTGAAAGATCCATCTCAATCGACTGCGCATCTCCCACATGCGCATAGATCCGGTTGAAGACAGGCATCTTTGAATCCGGATCTGCGGGGATATGAAGTCCGCAAGTGACCATCAGAGCAAGGAGCCCTACGGTTTTAAGTGCCACGGTCTTTCCGCCGGCATTTGGCCCTGTGATCACCAGAGTGTTGAACCCCTCACCGACAGCAAGATCCAGGGGGACCACGGGAGAGGGCATGTCCCTCCGCTGGGCGAGCAATGGATGTCGTGCCCCCTTGATTTTAAGAAAACCACGGGTGTCAAGGGCCGGTTCATGTTGATTCAGCTCTCGGGAGGCCAGGGCCATGGCATGAATGCAATCAAGGCGGACCAGTACTTCAAGGTTCTGTTCAAGGTCGGCGCTGTTTGCGCGAACAAGGTCGGTTAGCCGGCGGAGCACCTTTTCGATTTCGTGCCCCTCATCTGCTTCAAGGCGACGAACCTGGTTGTTCAGCTCAAGTGTTTCGAGTGGCTCTATAAAAAGGGTAGCCCCGCTTGCCGACTGGTCGTGGAGGACCCCCTTGATTCGGTGCCGGTGGTTCTCTTTAACCGGAAGGACCCACCTACCTTGTCTCATTGTAATCAGGCGCTCCTGCAACACACCTTTACGCCACAGCCTATCAAGCAGGGTCTCCAGTTCTCTTTGTAGCCGTTCACGTGCCCGAGCCATTTTGCGGCGAATGGTGGCCAGATTACGGCTTGCCTGGTCACGGATCTCCAGGGTCTTCAAATCAATGCCATTGCTGATCTCTTGAGTCAGAGCAGTGTTGGGAGCCAGGGGGGCTGCGACATCTTGAAGGAGAGGAAAATCTGTCTGATTTTTTGAAAAAAAACGTTGCGTCCTTGCTGCTAAGTCCAGCACCTCATAAATATGGCGGAAGGCACCGGGCTCGAGATAGCTTTCCTCCACGGCCGCCAACTGGAGGTATCTGTCTATGTCCTGAAAGTTGCCGACAGGGAAAGACTCTCCTGAGTCCATAAAACTGCGAAGTTCTGATATCCTCGCCAGGCTCTTTCGGACCGGTTCGAGTCCGGGAAGCGGTGTTAGGCCCCGGAGGCGCTCAGCAGCAAGCGGAGAATGGGTTCTGCGGGCCAGGTGCTCAAGAACCTTGTCGAATTCTAAGGTCTGATAAAGATGATTACTCAAATCTTAGACCCAATTAATGCTTGACCGAAAACCTTGCTTTTTCGGTCAAAAATTCGAAACCCGAAGCACGAAATACGAAACAATGACAAAAATAAAAATGCTCTAATGACAAAAACATAGGATTCCCAATGTGTTAGTTTAGGTCATTTTGTCATTGGGTATTCGAATTTGTTTCGGATTTCGGATTTCGATATTCGGATTTTGCCTGAACAAGACTTTTCGTTCAGGCACTAATTACAGGTTGACCATCCATAATGTCTCAGGTTATGAAATTACTTGCGATTTTATATAACGCGGCTAGGCCGCAAAAAAAAGGAATTTTCTGCAAGGAGGATCTTTCTCGGAAACAACCATGAAAGAGGAGATAAAAAGGACGCTATTGGCCGCAGTCAGATCGATTCCAAAGGGATACCTTAGAAACGCTGTTGTCAAAGAGACCATACGCTGCGCACTGTATGGATTGTTGCAGGAAAAAGGGTTTCAGCCCTTGCCTGCCTTTCGTAATCCCCGCTTTCCGGAGGGCCCGGTCGATATCGCTGGAATCAAAGAGGATCACGCCATTGAGATAGCTTTTTGCAGTAACCCAACTATTGAGTTATCGGACATAAAAAGCCTGGAGAGGGTGGCCTGTGAAAAGAAATTTGTGATCAGTTTTTCCCCGAATAAAGAAAAAGTGAAGTTGAGCACCTTCTTTCTCAAGCCGGGCATCGAGCATGTTTATATCTACGAAGACAAAGATGACCACGAAGGCACGAAAAGACGAAAGAACGAAAAGGAGAAACACAATAAGTGACGCCACCCCCTGTCATCGACACCCACGCCCACCTGGACGAATTGCCTGACCCGGGGGCAGCGATCAAAGAAGCACACGAGGGGAATGTGCTGGGTATCGTGGCAGTGGGGCAGGACATTACCTCCAACCAGAAGACCTTGGAGATAGCAGATGAGCATCCCGGACTTGTCTTTGCGGCTGTTGGGTATCACCCATGGCGACTCAACCCCGATCATGATGACGAAGTCATTGACTTTATTGATAAAAACCTGAAGCACTGTGTGGCCCTGGGCGAAGTGGGCCTGGACTACAAGGCCAAGACAAAAAAGAAGGTCCAAAAGGCTGTTTTTCAAAAACTCCTTACCATAGCCAAGAGACATGACAAACCGGTCATCGTTCATTGCCGATACGTTCACGAGACCGCCTACCGTATGGTTAAAGAGGCAGGAATAGAAAAGGCTATCTTTCACTGGTACAGCGGCTCCCTCGATTTAATTCCCATCATTGCTGCCGAGGGCTACTACATGTCGGCCACCCCGGCACTCTTGTATAACCCTTACCATGCCAAGGCAATTGCCGCGGTTCCCCTTTCCAACCTCCTTCTCGAAACCGATACCCCTGTTCAATATCAGGAACTGGCTGCAAGGCCGGTCCATGTCCAGATCACCTTGCAGGAGGTGGCACGAGTCAAGGGTATCACTGCCGAGAAAATCGCTGTGCAGACTACCCGAAATGCGAAAGCGTGTTTCGGCTTGAAGGGTCTTTAAAGGTGCTCAAGTAGACTTGCGCCCATAATTACACAGGTCACGCAGGGGGCAAGCGGGGCAGTTTGGCTTGCGAGCTTTGCATAAGGCTCTGCCGTGCCAGATCATCTGATGCGAAAAGTCGATCCAGTTCTTCTTGGGAATCAGGGCCATGAGATCAAATTCGATCCTGACCGGATCAACCTCCTTTGTGAGGCCTATTCGCTGAGACAGGCGTTTTACGTGCGTATCGACCACAATTCCGGGGATACCAAAGGCGCTCCCGAGAATTACATTCGCTGTTTTTCGCCCAATTCCGGGGAGTTGAACCAGGGTCTCCATATTGTCCGGGACCTTGCCGGCGTGTTTTTCCACGAGTGCTTCACAGCATCCCTTGATGCTCTTTGCCTTGTTTCGATAAAAGCCGGTGGGGCGGACCATCTCCTCCAGTTCGGAAAGGGGTACTTCCACAAAATCTTTTGCCGTACGCAGTTTCTGAAAGAGGATTTTGGTTACCCGGTTGACCCGTTCATCCGTACACTGGGCCGATAGAATAGTAGCAATCATAAGCTCCAGAGGGTTTCTGTGGCCCAAAGCGGTCTTGACACCAGGATAGGTACTTTCTAAAATCTCTAAGATTTTCTTGATACGCGATTTTGCGATTTTTTGAACCATGGCTTCTACCCCTCAGAAAAAAAAGTCATTTAGCGAAACAGCCCAAAAAACAAGGTCCTCTGTGGTTCGCGCCTTGGGTCTTGCCTCTGGCGGGCTAGACAGCATTCTCTCCGCACTCGTTCTTAAGGACCAAGGGATCGAGGTGGTCTGGGTTAATTTTGAAACCCCTTTTTTCAGCTCAGACAGGGCCCGCCGGGCCGCCCGCATGACAGGGATCCCTTTAAGAGTAAAAAACATCACCGGGGTCTATGTAGAGATGCTGAAAAACCCCAACTGCGGCTACGGTTCGAATATGAATCCATGCCTTGATTGTCACGCCCTGATGCTTGAAATCGCCGGTTCGATCATGACAGAGGAAGGGTTTGATTTTCTTTTCACCGGCGAGGTGTTGGGCCAGCGTCCCATGTCCCAGACAAGGCCGTCGCTCCGTTACGTTGAAAAAAGATCTGGTTTTGCAGGCCATATCCTGCGCCCATTAAGTGCCAAGCTTCTCCAGCCCACGGTTCCCGAAGAATGCGGCACTGTGGATCGTGATCGCCTCTTAGACATTACGGGCCGCTCCCGAAAACGGCAAATGAAGCTGGCCGAAGACTTTGGTATCACTGACTATCCCGGTCCGGGCGGCGGGTGCCTTCTGACGGATTCCGGCTTTTCGCGAAGGGTTAAGGATCTATTCGATCACCAGAAAGATTACCTTGAGCGAGACTTTGAGCTCCTCAAGTACGGCCGTCATTTTCGCCTCCATGATAAACACAAGGTGGTTGTGGGCCGCACCAAGGAAGATAACAGACACATCTCAGAACTAACAGACCCTAACAAGGACATGAAGCTCCGCATGATGGATGTGCCCGGTCCTACTGTCCTGATCCCTTCCGGTGCCCCTGAAAAAATCGTACATGAGGCGGCGACCCTTTGCGCAGCCTATAGCAAGGTCGAAGATGGCCGGCCGGCCCGTGTGTCTGTGAAGGGCACGGGAGGGTCATGGGTCCTCACGGTACGGGGCGGCTCCCGTGAAAAATTTCACCCTTATCTCATCTAAATGGCGTCATCCGGTCTCAACGTCTCCACATGAGACCTGATAGTTCAGCCTGGGTTGAGCGGTTCAACGTTCAAAGTTCATAGGTTCAAAGCCTGCCCTGGCGCGACACGCTCGTGAGAGACTATCACGCTCACCAACCAGGTCTGGGCCAGGGGTTGTCAACCCTGAACCTTGAACCCTGAACCTGGAACCGATCACTTTAGGTTCAGGTCAGGCCCACTTATGATACCCTCCCGCAGGATCTTAGGGGGAGCCACAGTTACGTCCACCACGGTGGATCCCTTTCCACCCGCAAGCTTGCCTGCATCCAGCACCAAATCGACTTGATCCTTGATGCAGCTATCTATCTCGGCCACTGTTGTGCAGGCGCCTTTTCCAGCAAGATTTGCGCTCGTCCCGGTAATGGGGCTTCCAACC
>DAOUTV010000084.1 GCA_030668505.1 Desulfobacterales bacterium
GAGCAGCAAGGGGTAGACCTAAACATGGTCTGTGATGAGATCCAACAGGACGGGGTAGATGCCTTCCAAGCCTCTTTTAGGAAACTAAAGGAAGCCGTTGCGGACAAAGCCAAATCTTCAACCTCGTGATATAGTTTATAGATAGAGGCGCCGTTATCCTACAAGCTCGGAAACCCTAACAAGATTCACCTGATTCCTTATATTTGGTAGTTCCTCTCTAAGTACCTCCCATGTGGTTGGATACGGGTGCCCGATCCCTATCGCCTTGCCCGCTTTTCTGGCCACACCGATAAGCCGTTTAATTTGGAAACGAATAGCTTTTGGGTCCTGAACGTGGTCCAAGAAGACATGTCTTTGTGCAAATTTCAGCTTCAACAGGTGGGCGCACTGCTGACAACATGACCGGGGGCTGGTAAGGCTGTCTATGAAAAAGAGATTTCGTTTTTTCAGGACGGTGAATATCTGGCGCATTTTTGCCGGTTCTTGAGTAAGCCTGGAACCCATGTGATTGTTTACGCCCACGGCAAAAGGGATTGTATCCAAGTTTTTTCTAAGCTGATCCAAGAGATCGTCTGGCGTCATAGAGGAAAGGAGCGCTCCAACACCCGGATCGACTTGTGGGTACTCCATGGGTTCCATAGGAAGATGGAGAAGGACATCTTTACCACTGCGGTGAATTTTTGTGGCGATGCTTTTTTGAAAAGGACTGTGTGGAAGCACCGAAAAAGACATCACGCCACTGAGAACCAAAAACTTTGAAGCAATGTTTTGGTCATATCCCAAGTCATCAATGATAATTGCGACCTTAGGAAGACTTAAAGGTAAGGGTGGCGCAGGCCTCTTTTCTCTGAGCTTGACAAAGATAATGCGGTGGGTGTGGTGTCCGTTGATGGAAAGGTCGAGGATCAGCTCTTGTTGGGACCCAGAGGCGAAGCGGAGGGATTTCTTTGGTATGAGTTCAGAGAGTAGCGCGAGAAATTCACTTTTAATCTTGCTGTGTAGAAGGGTTTTTGGAATATGTATCTCCAGTTCTGAAAAAGCCCAAAGGTCTTTCCAGTCTTTCTTCTGTTCAACCCTATTGAAAGCCACATCCCTAGCAGGAATATTCAACGCCAACAGAGCATCATAGATACACCGGTCTAAGTGTTTGGTTTTGATTTCCATACCCTGGGAAGGATAGGTCTCAAAGACGGGTTGTAATGGTGGGTAGGTGTTTCTTGAGATGAACAAACGATACAGCGCGTAGCTGAAAGCCCCCATAAAGACCAGGCTAAATATGATAAGCCGCACCAGGGTGGTTTTTTTTTGAGAAGTTTTTTTCTTTATGTTGCGCTGCTGCTTCTTCGTCTTTGTCCGATTCACCTCGTTTTTAGCCTGTTAAACAGCACGTACGGAATGCCCCCATATCCATTGATGCTTAAGGGGCCCTTTTTGCACAAATTCCCCTTAATGACCGCCAAGAGGACTTTTTGCTTGGGCAACAGCATGTTTAAATTTGATAGAGTTAATGGGACACCCTTGAAAATACCTGCCAGCTTTTTAGAATGTCTACTGCCCTTCGGACTTGGTAGTCCCGGGCAACGAGTCGTTTGGCGGCATCTGATTCCTTTTGACCGGGCACCTTCACGCCCCTTATTTGCAGGATTTTCTCTTTCATGTCTTCGGACAAACCCTCTTGGGGTTCTGCTGAAATATGGTTTTTTAGGTCCTTTTCTTTCAGGTGTGGATGTTTATTCTCTTCACCAACGGTGGGATGGATTTGTTCGACCACAACATCCGGGATAATTCCCCGGGCCTGTATTGCATGTCCATTTGGGGTGTAATACCGCGCTATGGTTAGTTTCAAACCAGAACCGTCTCGCAGCGGTTCAACGGTTTGAACTGACCCCTTTCCGAAGGAGGTGGTGCCCAAGATAAGTGCGCGGCCACGATCCTGCAATGCTCCAGCCACAATCTCTGATGCGCTTGCACTCCCTTCGTTTATTAGGAGTACGGTTGGATGCGGAGGTCTATCGTTGTTGTTTCTGTGGGCCGAGTATAGCTTTGAATGGGGTTCTATTCTTCCTTTGATAGAAACTATTGGACCCTTGTCTAGAAAGATATCTGCAACCTTAATTGCCTGATCGAGGAGCCCCCCGGGGTTATCGCGAAGGTCCAATATCAACCCCTTCAAAGGTGTTTCGCCCTCTTCCAGCTTTTTTAGGGCTTCGTTCATATCATCTGCAGTATTCTCCCTAAAGTTCGTAATCCGAATGTAGCCGTAGCCTGGTTCAAGTAGATGAGGCCGCACACTCTCCAAGGGAATAACATCCCGCACAATGGTGAAATCAATGGGTTCTGGTTGTCCTTTTCGCCAGATTGTAATAACAACAGAGGTCCCTTTAGCTCCGCGCATCTTCTTGACCGCTTCCCACAACATCATAGCCTTGGTCTCTTGCCCGTCTACTCTGATGATTTGATCTCCGGCCTTTATACCGGCCTTGTAGGCCGGTGTTCCCTCAATCGGAGAGATAACCGTGACCATGTTGTCTTGCATGGTAATAACAATACCAATGCCGCTGAATTTACCCTTGGTTTCTATCTGAAGATCTTTGTATGATTCCGGCGATAGAAATGCAGAATGGGGATCAATAGAGCTTATCATGCCGCGGATCGCGCCGTGGATGAGTTTTTTTGAATCTACAGGATCCACATAGTTTTTTTCTATGATGTCAAGAACATCACTGAACACTTTAAGCTCTTCGTAGGTCTTGTCCGTACCAGCCAATAGGTGTTGATGAACACCACCGATTCCTACCCAAAATACAGCGGAGAGAACGAACAACAACACCCCAAGCTTTGCTTTGTGTCGTCTTACAAATTCTACCATGAGCCCTCCGTAGTTGGTCATAAGGTCGCCCCGCAATTTTATGTGTAGCGGCCTTGCCGCTTAAGAAAAGAAATTGCCAAACCATCAACTTTTTGAAATAATAGCACTTTGTTTCCCTAGTTGCAAACCGATGATAACCAATGGTAGATAACAGTATACCACAGATCACAAAGATTACAATCCCAGACCTTATAAAACGGGGTTTTTCAGGGGAAGCGATTTCAACATTGAGGAGGATAGAAAGAGGCCCGCTTCAGATTTGGCCATTGACTAATTGCCGCAACCCTGATAAAAATCAATACAGGCAAGGGGTGCCGAGGACGGTTTTCCTTGCTCAAAGAGCCTCCGCTGGACACGCAAGAATGGGCTTCTTCCGGTTCGGTGGGGGTTTTTTCTTCGCAGACGAAGGAGCCAGAAAAAGGGGGGTGCATGGAAACCAAAGCTAAACTTAAGATCCTTATAGACCTTGAGAAGCAGAACAGGCTCAATGCAGAGGGGTGCCTGGCATGCGGTCATAAGTTTAACCTGGGAGACGAGGTGGTCCTGGCTCGTGGAAAATGGCAGGGTTTCAAGTTCATCCATGAAGGTGAAGCTATATTTGACCAGGGTTCCGATGTATATTATGAACGGAAATATTATCAAACCATTAAAGGCGTCTAACTGGTTTCCATCCACAAATGGCCCATTTCCGCCAAGGTGTTATGATTTTTCTATACACACATGAGAACACACCAGTTTCCCCGAGAGGGGTCTGCGGGTAAGAGAAAAAGGTTTTGTCTTGCCTGTGGAGAAAACGAGCTTCCAAAGAGAAGGCGGCGCTATTGTACCGACAAGTGTAAGAGAAGGCTTGACTTTGCGCTGTATATTGCCACGGGGTTGGTGCAGACTTTACGTGCACGTTATGCCGCATTTTCCTACACGGAAGACTCCTTGATCCTTGATATACTCCCTATGGGGTCAAGTGTCATATCGAGATTTATGTGGAGTAGGAACAGACAGAAAAAGGTTGCCGACGACCTGCTAGATATGATTGAGCAGGCCGGGCGCGAGTGGTACGAAATGGAGGAAGGGGGCTGCTCAAGATGGTGGGCATCTCAGGGGTTGTTGGAGAGAACGTCACGAAGGGATATTCCTATGAGTGCTGTGGTGCCTGTTTCAAAGAAAACGCCTCAGTTGAACCACAAAGAAAAGAATGCGCTAAGAGTGCTTGAGCTGAATAAAGAACAAATCCTGGCAGCAGATGCCGTTCAGCGTGTCAAATCGGCATACAGAAGGAAGGCAAAACTCCACCATCCCGACAAGGGTGATACTAGCAATAGATTCATAGAGATCAACGAGGCCCATGCAGAGCTTCTCCGTTGGGCTGAAAGCCCCATGTTCCGCTCCAGAACAGCTCTTGCGAACAGCTGGTGCTATGATTCGTCAAAAAGAAGGTGGGTGCCGCCGGCATAGGGAAGACTTCAGACCATTCTTGGCCTAAAAGAGCTTCTCCAGATGATCTCGCTAAACCTTTTCTTCAATAAGCCCACACCAAACAGTTGATAGTTTCATAAAAAGTCAATTTTACTCACTCCTTAGATAAATTCAATCTTCACGAAGAGATTTGGGCAAATATTGACAAGATATACGATGCAATGATACAGCCTTATCTGTAATGTTTACACTGAATGTATCCGGCATAGGCAAGCATTACGGTGATGCGCTGTTGTTTAAGGACATTTCCTTTCGATTGAACCTGGGAGATGTGTTTGCTATTGTCGGGTGGAATGGGTCAGGCAAGAGCACGCTGCTTCGGATTATAGCCGGTCTAGTAAGGCCGTCTGCTGGTCGGATTGAAATGTTTTGCAACGGCGAGCCGATACCAAAGGAATCGAGACGACAATTTGTTGGTATGGTAGCACCAGCCTTGTCTCTGTATGATGAGTTGACGGGTCTTGAGAACATGGAATTTTTCTGCAGGGTAAGGGGCGTTGACTGTAACCGCAACAACTGTCTCGAGATCATCGATGGCGTGGGGCTGGCGGAACATGCGACAAAAACATGCGGGGACTACTCTTCCGGGATGAAGCAAAGGTTGAAACTGGCTCAGGCATTGCTTCATAAGCCACCGTTATTATTATTGGACGAACCCGGGTGCAACCTTGACAGCAAGGGGATTAAGGTTGTGGAAGGGATTATCTCTAAGCAGAGGCAATTGGGGGTGACGGTTATTGCATCAAACGAAAAACGCGAGGCAGACTACGCAGACAAAGCCATCAACCTATCTGAATGAGGCCGTCGCTATTTGGCTTCGTGATCTGCGCAGCGAATTCAGGACCCGCTATGCCCTGAACGCCATCCTGATGTTTGCTGTGACCACCCTCATAGCCGTGAGCTTTTCCATCGGGTCTTTTCGTATCGAAGAAGCTGAAAGGCCCTTTTTGTATGCAGTGTTATTATGGATAATCCTGACATTTTCTGCCTTATCCGGCCTTGCCCGGTCTTTTGTCAAGGAAGAAGAGGCCGGCACCATGGATATATTGAAACTTTCCGCGCGCCCCCAGGCGGTATTTTTGGGAAAGCTATTGTTTAACTTAACACTGTTGGGGGCCATGGAGCTTATCATCGTGCCATCATTTATTCTGTTAATGGCCTACCAGATAAACTTTCCGGGCTTCTTTATTGCCATGGTCGTCAGCGGCGGACTTGGTTTGGCGGCGGGCACAACAATAATTGCTGCCATGATAGCCCGGGCCAGCGCCCGCGGCGCACTATTTTCCGCTCTTTCTATTCCGCTCCTTTTACCTCTTATGATCACCGCTATCAAGGGTTGTGAAAGGGCTGCCGTCGGGATAGGTACGGCAGGGTGGCCCGAGGTTAAGATGGCTGTTGCCTATGTAATTGTGATGGTTATTATGTCATTATTCTTATTTCCCCTGGTTTGGGAAGAGTGAGGGGGCAATTACCCTATGATCGTCAGATCCCTATTAACAATCTGGATGGCTGTTATCATCATCGCTGCCTTTTTGTATGCAGAAGCGGCCCACGGGTTTCCCGGGGAGACATCCCGGATCTTATTTTTCCATGTGCCCCAGGCATGGATTGCTACGCTCGCTTTTTTGATCTCGATGATAGCAAGCGTTTTATATCTTGCCAAACGAAACGTGAAAGCAGACTACATAGCTCAAAGCGCTGCAGAACTGGGCTTCCTTTTCTGCGTCCTTGCCACGGTGACAGGCTCTATATTCGCCAAGGCCACATGGGGCTCATTCTGGAATTGGGACCCCAGGCAGACCTCTATCGTAATACTGCTCATGATTTATGGGGCCTATTTTGCCCTCCGTTCAGCAGTTCCTGACCTTGAAAGAAAACGTGTTTTCGCAGGGGTGTATTCGATTCTTGCCTTTGCCGCGGTTCCGTTTTTGGTCTTTGTTGTTCCGCGTATCACATCATCGCTCCACCCTGAAAATACGATGAACCCGGCCTCTCCCGGTATGGACCCGAAAACCTTAAAGGTGTTTTTAGGCTCATTGTTCGCTTATACGGGATTGTTTGTCTGGATGCTTCGATTAAAGATAAGGATATTGAATATAGAGGGTTTGAGAGTGCGGGATTTATTTCGTTAGTTCCTTAGTTCTATAATTCGCGTTTTTTCTGGCAGAACATTGTTGCTGTGTTCAACAAAAAGTGAACTAAAGTGTCTAAAGTGAGCTAAAGTTAATGTGCACGCCTTCGGCGTGGTCAGTAAATCGTAAGAACTCAATGGGCACAAGCTTAAGTTTCCAATTCAGAAATGAGCAATTTTCCGCAAGGTCAAGGAAAACAAGGGGTTGCGCGGAGGCGTACCGAGGTACGTCGCACAAGCAACCCCGCAGTTTGACGCCGATTCAGCCGTTCAGCCGTCGTAGCCGAGGCTACTATGGCGAAGTCGGCGATTGCGGAAAAGGGCCATTTATGGATGGAAACTAACCAAATAACGAAATACGGAGGAAATTGATGAAAGAGGGCTTAAATTTTGTAATGGGGGTTAATCTTGTTGTATGGTTCGGAATAGCCTTTTATCTGTTTATCCTGGACCGAAGAATAAAAAAATTGGAAGACTCGTCCACGCATTAACAGATAAATCGGCAACAGGTACGAAAGCCCTGAAATTTTTAGCGTAAGGATAAGAGATGCC
>DAOUTV010000044.1 GCA_030668505.1 Desulfobacterales bacterium
CGGAATCTTTAATAAGTGTACAGCGATTATTACCGATAATGACATCTATACTCATACTGGCGCCGCTGGAATCTTCACGGGAGACTGGTCAGGGACCCCTCCACCAACCGGGACCGGGTGCCTTAGAGATAACGGCCCAGCCAACCTCTCGATCAAACGAAACAAAGTGTATGGTAATCGCGCGGGTATGCGTGTGGATCACGCCTCCGGTACAATTAACAATAATCTGGTTTATGGCAACTCCAGAGCGGGCATCAGGTTTAGTGGGGACAACACCGACCCGTATGCACCGTTTACGAGTTCCTGGGGCATTACGGAAATTATGAATAATACCGTGGCAGGCAACGGTAGCTATGTAGATGAATTCTCTGAAGATAGAGGCAGTGGGATTGCATATGACGCCATCTACGCTACCCACATCAATTTTTATGATCGTCCCGTGGGTGCCACTCAAAATCCAATAACAATAAAAAATAATATTGTGGTTAATAGCATGTATGCTGGCATCAAGTACTGTGCTGATAATTTAGCGGATGATCGTTCCTATAACCTATTCTACCAGAACAAGAATGCGCAACTCCCATTACTTCCATCCTGTGATACCGGAAATGTCGGCTATGATTGTGGCAAAAGCTGCAGATGCAGAACTCTCGGAACCTGCGATGCTCCTGGCGTAAACTGCTGCCCGGTTGACTCTTGGTCATATTACTGGAGTCTTCCTCCGGGGAGTTGGGCAACAGGTGAAATATGCGGACAAGACCCGTTGTTTTATACGGACTATACCCTTCTGACCGGTTCCCCGGCCATAAATGCGGGAAGTGATGGGTATGATATGGGCGCATACGGAGGCTCCGATCCTATAACCTGGTAATAAGCTTATGGTAAACCATTGCCGTCCAAGGTCGTCCGGTTGTCGCAATAAATGCTTTCCGACCAATTTTGTCGAGCCGTTGCAACGACCTTCACCAGGATTTTTGGTCAAGAGTGATGGTGAACACTTGAAATCATGAAAGGGGAAATTAAGCCATGAGATCAAGATTACTTGTCTTTTCATTAATAGCAGCAATTGTCACTTTGATATCCGGCACGGGCCTTTGGGCTGCTGGTTTGACAGAAATCTGGAATACCGGAAACGTCACAAGCATTTCTCATAACAACTTTCCCCAGATCAAAGGTAATTATTTAGTCTGGCAAGGACGTGGCGGGCTTGAGATAGCAACATCGGGATCAAGCGACTGGGAGATCTTCTATATTGATATAGACAACAAAGTGGTGATTCAGCTTACTGATGATGACTATGATGACATCTCACCCCAGACTGACGGGGATTATGTGGTCTGGCAGAAGCACGACACTAGCCGTAGCAACCAGGTTTTTCTCTATAAGATAGGAGAAAACCTGCCAGGTAGCATGATCTCCAATGATGATAATAAGGACAACTATTCTCCCCGAATTGCTGCGGGGCGGATAGTCTGGACCTCCCAGCGGGTTGCACATTTTGTTGAGCCAGGCGAGATCATGCTATACGACGCGAAAAACCTAAGCGGTCCTGATCCGATCTCTGATAATACCTTAGACTGTAGTTCCCCTCGAATTAATAGCGAAACCGTCATCTGGGTGCAGAGCGACGGAAACGGCGCCGCTGCTCTCTTTATGTTTGACCTAACCAGCGAAAATCCCGCGCCAGAAGCCGCCCCCGAAGACTATGTCTGGCCGGACAGTCCCCAAACCGATGGAGGCCTGACGGTCCTAACCCGACACGACGGCAGCGACAGGGAGATTGTTGTCTATAACAACTACTCAAGAAACTATGAGCAGATCACCGATAATGACTTTGAGGATAGTTATCCCTGCATCAGTGGAAATAGCGTTGCCTGCAAAAGCAGCATAGCCTGGGTACAGGGTAGAGGTAAGGCCACAGAGATATTTCTTGTTGCCCTCCTCGATGTAGACAATGATGGAATTCCACATGATCAAGATGCATGTCCGTGTCAAGATTCAAGCGGTTTTGACGCTGATAGTGATGGCTGTATTGATACCTTGAGCGGATTAACGGGAGTTGTAGAAACTCTTGTAACCGAAGGGGTGATAGAGCAAGTACTTCAAAACAGTCTTTTAGCAAAAGTAGAAAATGCTGAAAAGTCGGTTGATAAAGAAAACATCTGTGCCGCTATAGATAAGCTTGAAGCGTTAAAAAATGAGGTTAATGATCAGAGAGGCAACAAGATTTCTGATGACGCGGCGGATCTTGTGGTTAAATATGTAGACAATGTAATTACGTCTCTGTTGGATCAATTACCACCCGGAGAGAGTTGTTGAGCATCTGTCAAACCTCCTCCCTTCTGGTCTGTCTGCTTTCTTTTTGTCTGAGTCCAATGTGTAAATCGCTTAAATGGATGATGGTTTTCTTAGCCATTATACATCTCCGCTCCTCTGATTACTCTTCCTGGTTGGATTTTTGCCTATTCGAAACCAAACATATCATTTTCCTGTTTCCAAGGCAATCCATACGGCCACGAACCAGCCTATTTGCTCACTGCTGAAGGGGTAAATTCAGTTCGCAAGCAACATCGGCACGCTGATCATCAGCTTGTGCACGGCCAGATAGCAGATGATCCGCCCGGGAAAGAGTTCTTTCCTTGCTTGCACTCTTCATTGTGTCAATGTCTATCGCAAAATATTCCGCACCCGCTAGAGGAATATCAATATTTGACGAGCGCCAAGCCAGCACATGAGAACGCCGCAGGATACCCCGCCATTCAAGGCGGGGTCGTTTACTTGCACACTTGGAAGATCAGTGATAATTTAACAATTTGTGTTGACGAAAAAATATTGTCAAAAAGGAGATAGCAGGATGAAAAAGATAGCGATTGGCCTTACTATTGTCTTGGTTTTATGTCTTATCCTTGCGGCCCTCGCTCCTTTCATTATCGACCTGAATAAATACAAGGGCACAATTCTTTCGCAACTGAAACCGTATTTTCCTCGAGAGGTTGACTTCCAGAGCATCGAGATGACCATTTTAACAGGCCTGGGAGCAGAGATTCGAGGTCTTCGCATATCGGATAACCCCGCCTTTTCCCAAGGGGATTTCTTACGCCTTAAAAGCCTACAGGTTCAGGTCCAGATACTGCCATTAATAAGAAAGCAAATTAAGGTAAAGAAGATCATTCTGAAACAGCCTGTTATCCGTTTGGCCCGGAACACAAAAGGGGCGTTTAGCTTTGACGATCTGATTACCTCGGGGAAAGAAGCATCAAAAAAAGAGCCCCTGCCCTCGAACGAGAAGCCCAAACAGAAGGAGGGGGGTCCTCAAGACCCTGGCCTGTTGGCGGCGCTTCTCGTCAACGAATTGGAAATCCAGAAAGGCAAGATACTTTACCTAGATGAAATGCTTTTCCCTGGGGCCAGCCCCGTTTCGATTGACGGATTGGATCTTAAGGTGGAGGATGTGTCACTCCAGTATCCCATATCCATTGAAGTTGCCGCAAACATTACGGAAGCGCCCGTGAAGAACTTCCACCTCGAAGGGACTGTAGGGCCCATTGGAGAGGGACTCCAGCTGAAAAAAATGCCCCTTGATATCCGGGTTTCTTTCCAGGCACCGACCGTTGAAAGCCTAAAATATTTCATTCCTGAGACCCTGCCCCTGCAAGTTCTTTCCGGTAGCCTCAGTATCAATCTCGAGGCCAAAGGCTCTTTGGGGGGAAAGATTGTCTCAAAATCGGATATAGAACTCCAGGCCCTCGTTTTGCAAGAGCGAAGGGAAAATGGAAGCGGCGAGAGGTCTGGCAACCTCCCAGAGGAGTTACAAATAGAAGGGCCCTTAGAGATAAACCTTCAATCCTCCTGGAGCCAGAAGAAATTTCACATTGAAACGAAAGTGGACATGAACGCGATGAAAATCGAGTATGGCGATCAGTTTCAAAAATCTGCCGGAATGCCACTTTCCATCGTGTGGAAGGCAGATAAGGAGGGGGAGCGTCTCAATATTAGAGATCTCCAGCTTATTCTGCATAATCTAGTAATGACGGCTCCTGGGAAAATAACGATTAAGGAGAAGCCGCATTTCGATTTTCTATTGCAAACCCGCCCCGTGTCACTCGAAGGTTGGGACAACATAGTGCCCTTGTTGTCCCCTTATCAGATTAAAGGGAGTTGCTCTTTGAGGGGCTCTCTGCGCGGAACCCCTGAAGACGCTTCGTTTAAGCTGCACGTTTCCTCTGAACGACTTGGATTTGACATACCCCCTTCGGGCGATCAGAAGCAAGCTGCGGCCACCGGTCACGGGGTTATGGAGGCAGTCAATATCGAAGTGCAGGGAAAGAAAAAGGCCGATGAAATCGGTGGCTCAGGCAAGATCGAGATAGAAAAGGGTGAGATTCTATCCGTTTTCTTTGAAAGGCTATTATCAAACCTTCAATATACACGGGATCAATTAAAGATCGCCGGTCTGGAGTTGGAGGCCTTTCAAGGAGCCATTCAATGCTCAGGATCTTACGAGCCCGCAAAAGGCAATTGGTCTTTTGAGCCTGTTTTCAAAGGGATTGAAGTGGGCGAAGCTCTAAATAACTTGACTGAATACAAAGATAGCTTTTCCGGTAGACTCTCTGGTCGCTTCGAGGTACGAGGCAGCACAAAGGGGGACAAAAAGCAGGCGATGCATGCAAATGGCGAGTTTCGAGTTTCTCAGGGAGAATTGAAAAACCTCAATCTTGCGGAGAGCGTTCTGGATGACCTGTTTGGCTTAAGAGGTGTAGCCCGGTTCTTACCCGGGCAGCGAAACGGAATTAAAAAACATGACACAACCCAGTTCGATTCACTGGAAGGCAAGCTTGAAATTATAGGAAAGACGCTGAACTTCAAGGCTTTGCAACTTCACAATATACACACGAGCAAGGCGACGGATTCGCTTGCTATCCTGAAAGGCAAATGCTTCATAGATGCCAACTCCTTGGATTTCAAGGGTAAGCTGATTTTGTCGAGGCGGCACTCGCAGAAACTGGCTCGAAAGGCCGATGTGTTGGAGGCTTTGTTTGATCACGAAAAAAGGATGGTTCTGCCCATTACGATAAAGGGCTCTATACAGAAGCCGGTACCTTCCTTAGATGAAGAATATGTGCTGGAAGCACTCACAAAGCACTACACCCGAAAAGCTGTAGACAAGGGGATTAAGGAATTGCGAAAAAAGCTTCAGGTGCCTGAAGGTAAAGGAGAAGATGGATTGCAAAAACCCCTGGAAAAGCTTTTGAAAGATCTTTTCGGAAAATAAAAAAGGGGTTCGGAGCATAGCCGTCATGTTCTTATTGTGTGCGTCCCCGAGTCGTCCCTTTTTGTTTACCATAAAGTCCGGTACAATGTGGCTTATCAGGGGTTAGACAGGTCCGAATGACTAATGTATATAGCAGAACCCGTCTTGTCTTCTTCTAAATATCCTTTAGCAACACATTGCTCGGTGATTTTTCAACGAGTTCGCCTAAAGCCTTGAGGCAATCAGAGAGTTTACCCAATTCTTCTGACTTGGCAACAGGTAGGTGATCACTTCCCCGGCGCTCGGGGTTATCAATAACATATTTGATCGTGTAGAAGTCAATGTCACGTGCAGGCTGATAAGCTGTTTCCTCATTTTCAGGGCCGCACACCCCTGAAACGACCTTTGATTCAACCAGTCCGTAAACGATCTCCCGAACCAGGCGTATAGGAATTTCCAACCTCCTTGCGATTTGCCCAGCGGATAGCGGAGGATTCCCCTCCGAAAAATTCTTAACCAGCAGATGGGCCACTCGCAAGGTGAGCAACTTCTTGAATGCATAGCTGATGTCTGAACAGTCCGACTCAAACTCGAAGGTCTCTTCATTCTGATGAGCAGACGATAGCTCAGCGCCAAACAAGACAATCAACCAACTGATTTGGAGCCAAATCAGAAACAGTGGCAGAGCGGCAAGGCTTCCATAGATGGCATTGTATTTTGAAACGCCAATCTGTGACCAAAGATATACCCACTGAAACAGCTGGTACAGGGTGCCGGCCAGAATGCCGGCAAAGATACCGGACCTGAAGTTGACCTTTGTGTTTGGTATAAACATGTAAATAAAGGTAAACAATACCCAAACGACGCAGTACGGTAGCAATCTCAAAGCCATGAATATGGCGGGGCTGATTGCCCCTATAAGTGAGACCTTTTGGACCACAAGGGCTACCTGGGTCTTAATCAGGACAGTTGCGGCACTTGACATAATCAAGAGCAAAGGACATATGGCCATAGCCGAAAGATAATCGCTAATCCTTCTTATAAAGCTTCGTTGTTTCTTGATTCCCCAAATATGGTTGAATGAATTCTCAATGTGTCCCAAAACTCGCACAATCGTCCAAAACAGGAGCAACACGCCCACACCAGCGATGACGCCACCTCTTGTTGTTTCAAGGAGGGAGTTGGCAAAGTTCGTCACCGTCACGATGACTTCCTCCTGTCCCTGAAATTTCGTGAGAAGTTGCCTTTCAAGAGCCTTTTCAAGGCCGAACCCCTTAGAAACGCCGAAGGCCATGGCTATCACAGGAACAAGTGACAATAAGGAGTAAAAGGTTAGAGCGGATGCCCTCAAAGCACATTTGTCCTCATGAAACTGTCTCCATGAGAGGACCAGCACCCGTAAGGGTCTAAGCCAGTATCGCTTTTTCAGTGGAAGGTCCCTTAAGCGCATTCTCCAAACATCCGTTGTGACGAATTGCCTGATTTTTGCCGTCATCTTTCACTTTCCTCTACACCATCACAGAGTGGCCTATTCCCGAAAAGCCTTCCAAGTCAGGGGAGTAAAAGCCAAAACAGTCCGGTTCATCAGTAGCTTCGATTACTAATGAATACGGTAGTTCAATCATATCAATATCCTCCTTGTTCCGGAAGTCCCCGACGCGCTCCGGTTTGGGCAGTGAAGGCCCTATGAGTTGCCTGGAATGGCTGAGGTCTTGTTTTTTGCAAGGGTTTGCGAGGAAGCCATAATGTTTGATGCGCATGAAACGGTTGGACAGGACGTAGAGTAAAAAAGGCCCGAAAAAGCTTAATTCAACAGCATTGACCCTAACCCTCTCACCCGTGGGGGAGAGGTCAGGGGTGACGGTGGCAAAAAGGGAGTTTCCAGGAATACGGGATTCATGCACTCACTTAGCCATTTACGAAATTTCACTTAAGGCTGCCCGCAAGGTCTCCGCAGCCAAGAAAGCGCAATGGACATCATCTTCAGGAAGGCCTCCAAGAACCTTAAGGATCGTTTCACCGGTGACATCTACAACCTTTTCGGGCTCTTTCCCAATGGCCAATTCACAGGCGACTGAAGCGCACACCGCACTGCAACCGCAACCGTCTGTGGTAAAGGAGGCGTCTGAGACAAGTCCTCCTACAAGGCGCAGAAAAATTTCCATTGTGTCTCCACAGTTGCCGGTCACACGACCGTATCCAGTGGGACTTTCCATACGCCCTCCGAATCTTGGATTGCTCCACCGTTCATAAACTCTTTCTCCGTATTTTTGAATGACCTCCTGGTTGACTTCCTCCTGCAAGCGATCGGCAAACTCATCAAGTGAATGACTCATCCGGTTTTAACCTCCCTCTTATATGCGTTATTTGCGTTTTATAACAGTTTACGTGTCTGAAAAAGGCCGGATTTTGCTCACTCCAGTCAGCAAAATCCGGCCTTTTTCAAAAAGCTATACTCTTACCATTTTATTAAAGAAACGTCTAAGACAACCGTACCCCAATATAGTGCGGACAAATTATTTCAACAAGTCACCAGCCCATCCGGTTCATGGCTTAACTAACTTACCTTGTCGCCTAACGATGCCTCACATTCCGGCGAACCCAGTCCACAATTGTTTCCAAGGAGGTACCTGGTGGGAAAATCTTTCGAATACCCACGGCCTTTAACTTGCCTATATCTTCTTCGGGGATGATCCCGCCGCCGATCACCATAATATCGTCTGCGCCCAGGGCCTTTAGCAGATCGATGACCTTCTGAAACAAATACAGATGCGCGCCGGCCAGACTGCTCATACCGATCAAGTCCACATCTTCCTGAATGGCTGCGTTCACAATCTGCTCAGGTGTTTGATGGAGGCCCGTATAGACGACTTCAAACCCTGCATCGCGAAAGGCCCTCGCAATAATGCGCACCCCGCGATCATGGCCGTCCAGCCCGGGTTTTGCCACAAGTATTCTGATTTTTCGTGTAGTTACCATATCATTCCCTGAAAGCTGCCCTGTGTCAAACGGGAAAACATTTGCACAAAGTCAAGTGCCTAAAGTTGCAAGAACAGAATCAGTCTTTGCTGCTAGACAGTATTTGAACAAAAACCACCTAAATTGTGCTCTTCCTGTCATTGCGAGGGAGGTACGACCGAAGCAATCTCCTGACAATAAAGGGATTGCTTCGTCGTTCGTTCCTTACTCCTCGCAATGACGGCACGGAACAAGGACTTTTCGTTCAGATACTTGGGTAGTGTTCTTGGTATACAAGAGCTTTGTTTAAGTTTTTAACTTTAGCTCACGTTAGGCACTTTAGCTCACTTTAGCTCACTTGAATTAAAACGTGCTTGGATCCCTATATATTCCAAATACATTCCTAAAGACATCACACATTTCCTGTAAAGTCGCATAAGTGGCAGCAGCCTCAATCAGGTACGGCATGACATTCTCGTTACTGCTACACGCCTCCCCAAGACGCTCCAGGCATTGCTTAACCCTTTTTTCATCCCGGCTGTTTTTGACTTTCTGGGTACGTGCGATTTGATGTTCCTCTAATGCCTCATCCACATGGTAGGTGTCGACGGGCATGTCATCCTCCGTCACATGCTTGTTGACTCCAATCATGACTCTCTTGTTCTGATCAAATTCTCGTTGAAACCTGTATGCAGCATCTGCGATCTCCATCTGGGGATAGTTTTTTTCAATAGCCTTGAGCATACCCCCCATATCATCGATCTTTTTGATATATTCATCGGCGGCCTGATCCATTTTGTCTGTCAGAGACTCCACAAAGTAGGACCCTCCTAGTGGGTCAATGGTATTGGCTACGCCGACCTCCTCGGCCAGAATCTGCTGGGTCCGAAGGGCAATCGTGGCAGCCTCTTCCGTGGGGATGGATAGGACTTCATCAAAAGAGTTCGTGTGCAGTGATTGGGTACCCCCCAGCACGGCAGATAGGGCTTCCACGGTTGTGCGGACCACATTGTTGAAAGGTTGTTGGGCCGTCAGGCTGCAGCCTGCTGTCTGGGTATGGAAGCGAAGCCAAAGGGAACGCTCTGTTTTTGCCTTGAAGCGGTTCTTCATTATATCCGCCCACATCCTTCGGGCCGCGCGATACTTGGCAATCTCTTCAAAAAAATCAATGTGTGCGTTGAAGAAGAACGAGATCCGGGGAGCAAACTCGTCTACCTCAAGACCTCGCTCAAGGGCTGCCTCCACATAGGCGATTCCGTCGGCCAGAGTGAACGCGAGCTCCTGAACAGCCGTAGAGCCTGCCTCGCGGATGTGATAGCCGCTGATGCTAATAGTATTCCATCTGGGCACCTCACGGGTTCCAAACTCGATGGTGTCCACAATGAGTCGCATAGAAGGTTCGGGTGGACACATAAAGGTTTTTTGGGCGATAAACTCTTTTAGCATGTCGTTTTGTATAGTTCCCCCCAGCTTTACACGCGGGACACCCTTTTTTTCAGCCATGGCAATGTA
>DAOUTV010000191.1 GCA_030668505.1 Desulfobacterales bacterium
GGGGACGGAAGTATTCTCTTGACCAGGTTCAAGAGATTGGCGATTTAGTACGAGACCTTACAGCTGAGGACCAACTTGCACGAGATGTAGCAGCGGAGGCCTTAGGCTGGTTGGCCAGGACAGAGAGTGAAATAGACAAAGCAGTCCCAGCCCTTGTCAATGCCCTAAAAGATGATGCCATGGAGGTTAGGCGCAATGCAGCAGCGGCCCTAGGGATAATTGGAGACCTACGTGCGCGAGAAGGGCTCAGGGAAGCCCTTCAGGATAAAGATGAATGGGTTCGCGAAGTAGTTGCCGATGCCCTCAAAAAGGTCGAAGGCATGTAACTCCTTAATACCAACTTCAACTAAATGCTTAAATTGCCGAGTTCGTGAATCTGTAACGTTTAGAATATACCCTCACAAAAATCGTAGTTCATCTTATCATCTCCAGTTCTTCGAAAAGACATTTTTCCTAACGGGCTCTATTGTGTTGGCCTCAGCTATTGCGTAGTTCGCGGAAAAAACTTCTGATCTCCTCTTCTTTCATATTTTCCCAAAATCTGGTGGAATGAATGACCTTTTTCCTTCTCGCAAGCAACTCTTGTGGTGAACAAGGCAAGCCACGCCACCTCACTCCCATGGGAAGATCCCCGGTAGCAAAGTCACCCAGTTCCATCCCTATTGATCTAACAAGAAGGGGGAAAATATAATCCTCATCACATATACTCCTACGCAGCTCCTTTCTTAGCAAGAGTTCTTCTTCGGCAAGTCTTCGGACACATTTCGCACTGATAAAGCACGCCCCTCCCTGGACATTCTCGCCTGTCTCATATCCGTTGACAAGGGCCCTGGACAAGAGTCTTCTAAAAGTCATATAAAGTCTAGGATTTTGTAATAATCGTTGCCAGCTTGTATCTCTATATAGTTTTTTTGCTGCTCCGGAGAAATCACGAGGATCTCCATTACAGTCGAGCTTATAAGAGCCAATGAGACCAACATTAGGGTTTTGCCTGAATAAGCGAATCGCGTCGTCTTCCGGCCTTTTACCAATGACCAAGGCATCCTCATCCAGTTTAAGGAGGACCTCAAAGTCGTAGTTTTCGCAGGCATACAAGAATGCTGATGCTAACCACCAGTAAAGGCCTCCCTCATTTGCCCCATGGCTGCCCTCCTGACTAATTCGACCATATCCCGAACTTCCCGGCGTCTGTAATATTTTTAAGTCCGGAAAGGAAGCCTGCAAGTCCGCACCAACATTAGCCCCTGAATCATCTATGATAATGATTTGTGTGGAGGGGCTTGTGTAATGGGTCACACTGTGGATTGTATCCAGAACATAGTCGAGATTGGCACTCGGCCCTACCGGAATAACAACTACGAGTTTCACTGATTTGGTCATGATTGGAGCTATAATGATCGGTAAAAGCGTTTAGCGCAAAGGGCAAAGAGCACGGATTAAAAACAACAAGCTTTATTCGCCGCGCGCCTTTTCATAAAAAAAGGTTCTTCTCCCGATTAGTGGGAGAAAGCCTGGTAAATTTTCAGAGTAAAGTATCGTAGATCGTGAAAGCCGTATGCCTTACGTTTGATGACTTTGATTTTGTTATTCACGCCTTCGAGCTTTCCGGTGTGGATAGGATAATCACAGTGATTGAGGATACCGTATCGATATCGTTCCAACATCCGGACGAAGCCTGTCACGGATGGGTGCTTTAAGGACCGGGCCAGTTCGCACCAGTGATCAAGAGTCTTGCCGGCCCATGTCTTGGAGCGGTAGGTCCATATGTGTTTGAGTTTCTCCTTGAGAATCATCACTGTATTGATGACTTCGTTTAGCGCCAGCAACTCTTTTAGTTGTTGCCGATGGCTTTTGCGGCGCACGTTCCTGCGGTTTTTAAGTAGCAGGTACTTGGCACCTTTATAGACGGCCTTGTCCTGTTCGGAGGCCTTGCGATATTCGCTGTTTCGGACCTTGTCGATCACGCGGCCAAAATTGGCCACTACGTGGAACAGATCGAAAACGATTTTGGCATTGGGCAGTTTTTTTTTACGGCTTTGATAAAGGGGTCCCACATGTCCATGGCCACGGCCTCGATGGCATTACGCTGTTTGGGTTTCAACAGGTTGAAAAACCGCTTTAAGGTTTTGGCCTTCCGGTCTTTGCCGACAAACAGTACTCGGCCGCTGAGATAGTCCAGCACGACGGTCAGATACCGGTGGCCTTTTCGCACTGAGATTTCGTCCACGGCCAAAATGCGCAGCCCCTGGTAGTCGGGTTGACCGTAATCGCGTTCCAAACAGGACTTGTCGATGGCTTTGACCGTTTTCCAATCCAAGCCCAGGTGTCGAGCCACGTCGGATACGGTCATCAGCTGGCACAGCTGATAGATATAACGGGCCAATCGAGTCGTCACCCGCAGATAAGGGTGAAAGAGCTCCAAATCCTCGATATGGATGCCTTGACAGTGAGCACAAAACACTTTGCGATACTGGCAGGTGATCCACAGCCGGGCAGTGGCAAGGTTCAGGTCCCGAACCTTGCGCCGGGTCCAACTGTGAACACCGGAAGCCCTCCGGCCGCATCCGTGGCAGACGGGTTGAAAGCGCTTGTCGGGCTGCACCTGGATGTGAGCACCGGTGGCCTCGGGTGCAACCGTCTGATTGACAATTTTGATTCGACGAAAGGGGAAATAGGGTGCTATAGTGGGCACGGACATCGCAGGCCTCCTTTGTATAGGGTTTTTCTTGGTTGTTAAACCATATACATTTAGGAGTTACCGGATGTCCATTCTGTTTTGAAGTCCCAATCATTTTACCCTAATTGACTACAACTATTTTGGAGATGATCCATAAATATAAAAGGAGAATAGGAGAAATAAGGTCCATAAGGTCCAGAATTTTCAACTATCCACCATTTTTCCTATATAATATTATAGGTTTGCATTGCCTTTAGTATTGTGGACTTTATTTGAACAAGGTCCACGGTTTGTCCAGGGTTATTCTGAAGCAATCAAGCCAATGCCAAAATATGTGTATGTGCCTTTTTTTTCCTTTTTGAATCCCTTAGCCGCCATCATTTGCCCGAACCGTCGCTGGCTTGGTGGCTTTTTGCCTATATTGTTTTCCCACCAGTCCGAAAAATCGCTATACAACTCAGTGGCCTTAGACTCGGCCAACGGGTCAAAAAAACATCGCTCCTCGAAGTAAGAGCCAAGTAGATCTTCGTCGCGGCGGTAAGCCCTAACCGCTTGTTTTACAATCAGCGGCGGATCCAGCCCCTGCTCTTGCCATCGGAGGCAGCCCCGCACCATCCAGGCCAAAATACCTGGCCGTTCCTTATCCAATTGCTCCCGCAGATGTCGATTGGCGAACCGTTCATGTTCCTCAACGGGCTCGCGGCTCACAAATGACAGCTCAAAGGGAATGAGAATCAGGCGTTCCCAAAAACTGGCATCATCACCCTTCACGGTGGGCTTATCATTGGTGAGGAGAAAAAGGGTGTGTGTCGGGGTAAAGCTTGTTTCGTACTTGTCATAAGGGCTACGACCCGTGAGTGTGTCACCCCCCGAAAGCCACTTCACGCGTGATAAAGAAAAGTTACGACCCTTATCTGATTCCGATGCGAAGACGAATCGCCGGCCACGCAGCGCCATGATGTCAGCACTTGCGCTGGATGCTGTTTTGGGACGCCATTGGTCCAGTAACATTTCGGCCTGGACAGGCGTCGCAAGTGGCCCCATTATTGAAGATATGGTTTCAACAATAGTGCCTTTCCCATTACGGCCCTTTTGGCCCCAAAAGACTGGGAGAATGTGCTCAATACTTAAACCTGTGATCGAATAACCGAACAGACGTGAGAGAAATTCAACAAGCGTTTTGTCGTTCTTGAATATTTCGCGGAGGGTGGTTTCCCAGGTTGGACATGGGCAGTCGATACCTTGCCACTCAATAGGCGACGCCCTACTAATGAAACTTTCTGGACGGCCCGGGTGTAGTCTCCCGGTCCGGAGATCGATCATACCGTTATTGCAACCTAGGAGTAATGGGTCTGTATCAAATTTATCCCCATTTGGTCAACACATTACAAAAGATATCCCCCTTTTTCCTCTTACATCACTTTGTTTATCTCTATCCCTAATTCAAGGTAAGCTCTTGAGTTGATTGTGAATTAATGTGAATACCAAGTAACATAAAGTAATATAACTACTTGATATTTTTACATTCGCAACGTACAGGCCAGGGGTTCAAGTCCCCTCATCTCCACCAATAAAATCAATTAGTTAACTCCCGCAACTTCCTTCAAGATTCCCTTTTGGTCAACATTTGCGGTTTTTAGGTACTCTTGAAGTTGACCCATGATCTTCTGAATATCTTCAGAGACAACAGTATTGAATCAATCAAACAAATCATGTGTTGAGTGCCCATTTGTTGTCATAATTAGGGAGGCTTCACTGCAATCGAGTTTTGTTGTTCTTTAACCATCCGGTTTGGGCAACAGCCCGTAAACGTTTGACAAATAGTTTTTAATCAGATAGATGCCCAATGAACCTGCATTTTGATTCGCAAAACAAGTAGGAGAGAACAGAATGGCTGACAAGAAAGCAGACTTGGCTGGGCCAGGTATCGGCGACTATGATGAGTTAGAGAAAATCCTGCCAAAGGATTACAAACCTCTATTAAACCCTAAGGATACGCAGAAGGCCATCTTTGCAGTAAAAAACTACATTGAAGAGAATCTGTGTAAAGAACTCAATTTAATCATGGTTACGGTTCCACTGATCGTAGACGTTGAAAGCGGGGTGAATGACTAC
>DAOUTV010000107.1 GCA_030668505.1 Desulfobacterales bacterium
AAACCCAAAACCTTTCCCTTCAATAATATTGACTTTCTCAACGTCACCATAATTGGCAAACAGTTCTCCCAACTCATCATTAGTTACGGAATTGCTGAGATTTCCGACATAAAGTTTCCTGCCTTTCATAGAATCTCCTTTCTTGCTCGTATTAGTTTGCCATTAGAGAGATCACATAAGGATCCTGGCCACGTTAACTCCTTCTCAAGTTTGGCGCCCCTTTTCAACCAATGGTGCACTATTACTCCAGACAATATCTAAGTTCGACCCCTGGAGCCATACCTTCAGTCTTGTTCCGGCTTTTTCTTGTCAACCAGAGAGAGAAAAGGTTTGAAAAGGTCGATGGGGATCGGAAATACAGTTGTGGAATTGCTCTCAGCCGAGATCTCCTGAACTGTCTGCAAATACCGCAATTGTAAGGCCATGGGGTGTTCTTGCATGATGGTAGCAGCCTCTGCCAGCCTGCCGGCTGCCTGAAACTCTCCTTCTGCATTGATGACCTTGGCCCGTCGCTCTCGCTCTGCCTCCGCCTGCTTGGCCATGGCTCGCTGCATTTCCTTTGGGAGATCGATATGCTTGACCTCCACGGTGGAGACCTTGATTCCCCATGGATCAGTCTGGCTATCCAGGATCTCCTGAAGCTGAGTGTTTATCTTTTCCCGCTCAGAAAGAAGCTCGTCCAATTCAGCCTGACCGCACACACTGCGAAGCGTGGTCTGGGCGAGCTGGGATGTGGCATACATGTATTTTTCCACCTCGATAATCGCCTTTACCGGGTCCATGACTCTAAAGTAGATGACGGCATTCACCTTGAGCGACACATTGTCCCGGGTGATGACGTCCTGAGGCTCCACATCCATGGCAATCAGACGCAGACTCACCTTTACCATCTTGTCAACCACGGGGATCAAAATGATCAGTCCAGGGCCTTTGGCGCCAATTACCCGCCCCAAACGGAATATGGTCCCCCGTTCATATTCTTTGAGGACCCGTATGGCAGAGGCCAGAAAGAACAGTAGTAAGATGATACCTGTAATAGTCGTAATCATAAGACCCGCCTAATGTTAATCTCGAATCTAGCAACAATTTCCCGGTGAAACACAATCTCGCTCAACGTGCTGGTAAAGCACACAACGTCCCTGTTTAAGTAATATTAGAGGGCAAAGTGCTGAGAACTTCCTTTTGGGTGGGGGTAGCTTAGGGGAAAGACGCTCGGTTGTCAATATGTCAAAGCGAAAGGCCCGGGACCGCGTCATTCAAAGAGGTAACGCCTTGAAGTAGCAAATTTATTCTCTTAATCAATCTTTGGTAAATCCGAATCTCGAAGCACGAAATCCAAAACAAATACGAATGCACCAAATCCTAAATTCAAAACCAAAGAATATCTTGAAAGGTTCGAAATAGATATTACATCAATTCCGGGAATGTTTTGGTCATTTGGTATTCGGATTTTGAAATTGTTTCGAATTTCGACCTGCCCGCAATGCCTTTGCATAGATTCAGGGTAGTGCCTCAAAGTGAATGTTATTGCCACAGACATTATTCTCTGCTTAAGTACTTTGCATGGCAGGCGGGTATTCGAATTTCGGGTTTGAACGTGTTGCAAACACCTCTAATTTGGGCAAATTAGAATCTACTTTGACGTTACCGTGTGATGCGTGGGAGTTTTATTGACTGACCAGATCCTAAATGATAACTTCGACAGGGTTGCAAAGTCCTTTGGGACCGAGCTGGCCCTTGATGCTATCAAAACAAGGAGGCTATCGTTGATGGTTGTTTATTATGAGGATGAGGATGTGAAAGCCGGGACGAATCCCAAGAAGGTCTACATGGTCATAAATGGTGAAAAGGTGTACATCGATCCTGAGATCGTCAAGAAGTATGATTTGGATAGGCAAAAAGTCAGCCCGTTTACAGGCAGAAAACTCTATTCAGAGAAAGATTGAAACCTCACATTTCATTGACTTAGCAATTTTTTCAGCCGAAAGTGAGTCGGAGTACGGGTGATATTGTTGGGTCATATTAGCGTATATCTTCCACAGAATATTCTTCGGCATCAACTTGTTGATACTGGATACTGCTTACTTGATGCTGGATAAACGATATGATTTCAAGCATCCAGTATCTGACTGGAATGAAGCATGAGGTCTCGAAATTCTTGAAAAATCGATAAACCAAGAATTTTTCTGAAAGACTATAGCATTCATTGAGTTTGGTCATACGTGTTGCAAGTGAAAACAGCGAAAACAAGGGCTTGCGCAAGAATAACTTGGCAGAATTGGCGCTCAGATTTGGGTTAGATTTGGCCGATCCGATTGAGCAAAACCACAGGAATAGCCAGCTATTTCGCGGATTTTGCGAATGAGTATCGGTCAAAGATGGCCTGAAGCTGAGATGCCAAAATGGTAAGTTGTTTTTGCGCAAGCCCAAGGTCCGGAGGGTGCTTCATGTTTGAGGAAAAGATACTCGATTACTCATGGGAGCAATTTGACGGAATAATCAGAAAGGCGATTGGCACCAACTTTATCTGGAAGATTCGTCCCCGGGATACCGAGACCAACCGCCAGGCGGTAATGGAGTCCATTGAGAGAACGTTGGGAGAACACAATGGCAGTTTTCCAGGCGAAGGGAATACGTTCATCGAGCCAGAAAAAAGAAAGCTAGCTGCCCAGAAAGGTGAAGGTTCATAGTGATGCTTTTGTTATGACTGTTGCCAACAAAATTACCGTTCTCTCTTTTGGCGATCACGAATTTTATCCCCGGAGTTTTGATCACCCGACTTCTGTCCCTGAGGTCTGCCTGTGAATTATTCGATGGATTCTTCCTTTTTATCTTGGGAAGGCATTATGTTCTGAGGACCAAAACATTGTGAGATGGGATATTTCTTGTCGCAATCCCAGCAATAAACTTCCTCTTCACCTTCAGACCATGAGAGGTGTTTGTGCCCGCAGGGGCACTGTCTGGGCTGATCGAATCGTAATTCTCTTTTCATGGCTCTTCGTATTTTTCGCAGAATTTCCACAGTAACGCCAACATCTAATATCGTCTATCAGTGACATTTCGTGGTGCCAGCATTATTGATTCCCCGGCCACACTTGTCGTCGGTCATGGTCACCACAGTCTCGCCCTTCTTCAACAAGGACCTATCATCAGAGGGCAGCATATAAGGACTGTGGTTTAACCGCCACTGGAAGAAACCTCCCCGTGAGAACACGCAGAAGCCTTCCGTATTGCCTCCTTTAGCAGGGCACTGAGTTCAGCATTGTCGTAGGAAAGCATTTGTGCGACCTGCTGCATCCTCTCAGAAAGCCTGCGGTAACCCCAAACACAACGCTGTAAGACTTCCTTACGAATGTGGCGCTTGTAATAAAGAGGTAGGTTAACCTCAAAGAAAGAGATGCTATCTGCGTCCTTGATAAGGTCAGCGCGGGGGTCGCCCCCGGTCTCGTGCCGGCGAACAAGCGAGTATACCTCGCTGGCCAGATCCTGCGGTACTCCACAATTTTGCATAATCTCCTTGAGAATTCCCGCACTGTTCCGTGCGTGGGCGGCCTTGAAGCCGTCATAGTCAGGAAAATCGGCTTGCTTTACCTTGCGAGCATCGAGAGCTCGTTCGATATCGTGTCCCAGTGCGGCAATCTGCAGGGCCTCATCAGCGTCGGGTTTGAGCCTCAGTAGCCAGTCAAGCGTGTTTTCTGCGTGCCGAGCGTCTTCCGGAACCAAGGACCCGGCCACAACCGCCCTGATCCTTTGCTTCGTGCACTCGATGCTACCTGTGCCCACGACACACAATCACTCTGCGAACAGTTTCTGTGTTCATCATAGCGGCAATGATTAGCAGAGCCCAAAAAGGCTGGTTGAAGAGGGCACCCAGAAAGATCAGGAATACCCGGATATCGCGGCCCATGCGCAGGCTCCTGCCGACAGCAATGCGGGCACGCATGAGACTGTCGTGTTTGTCAGCGGTGTAGCTCAGCATGAACGAGCCGATAATCGCCAGAAAACCTGTAAGGAGGACAATCCCATCAGCTCCCCCGCCAGAGGCATGCCATGTTAGGCCGAACAACAGGAAGGCATCGGCATAGCGGTCCAGTACCGCGTCGAACCAACCGCCGAAATCGCTTTCACAGAACTTCAGCCGCGCCACCTCGCCGTCGCAGCCGTCTATTATGGAAGCGAACTGGGCAAGCATGCCACCAGCTAGCAGAGCGGCATAGCCGCCAAGGGCAAAAAGCCCTGCGGCAATGAGGGAACAGAGAAATGAGACCAGCGATATCTGGTCGGGCGTTATTGGTAGTCGGGTTAGGTGGCGGGAGATCCTTACCGATACTGGACGGTTGATGTACCTGGAAACCGGGCCATCGTTCGGCTTGTCCCGCATTTGGTCCAGCAGGGCGCGGTCCGCCCTGGCCAGGTCCTTTGGATCATCAACGTCCAGCCAGAACCTGCCTCCGATGTCAAAGACATTCACCTTGCCTTCAGCGGCCAGGCACCGCACACCACCTGTCAGGCTGCTATCACCGTGTTTTGCCGCGCTTTGTTCTAACGCCTCAAACAGCGCGGGGGAACAGAGAAAGATACCGGTATCAAAGCCGTTGAATGCCCCAAGGCCCTTGCCAATGTCACGCACCTTGCCGTTTTCCGACCTCACCCGGGTGACATCGTCCATGTTGATGAGCGAGTTGGTGGTGTCGGAGTCCACGGCCAGGGTGATCTCCCCGTCGGGCAGCGGCTTGCTCGCCAGATCGCGCAGGATGGCAGGATCGAATAGATGATCACCCATTAACAGAGGGAAGGGGCCGCCCAGGTGTTCCCTGGCCTTGAGCACTGATAGCCCGTTGCCCAGTTCCCAGTCGTGGTTGATGATATGAGTGATTTTTATGCGGCAGCGTCGGGCCAAGCCGTCCAGGAAATGACGCACACGTTCCCCCTGGTAGCCGCTCGCTACATAAAAATCGTCGATTTCAGCCTGCATGGCGGAGCGGATCACCCGCTCAATGAGCGGTACTCCCAGGATGGAGATGAGGGGTTTGCTTTTACCCTTCCGCCACAGCCTGCTCCCTTTGCCGGCGGCGATAATCAAGCATTTCATCCGGCTTCTTTCCTCACGTTTCGTTGATAAAGGCCTCGGTCATCCGATAGGCTTCATCATCGGTGTATTGCCGGGGCGGGTGTTTCATGAAATAGGCTGACGGTCCGTACAGGACGCCACCCTCACTCCGATCCAGCGCCAGCTTGCCACAACGGATAGCGTCAATGACAACACCGGCGGAATTAGGAGAATCCTCCACCGAAAGGCGCAACTCCAGGTTCATGGACACGTCCCCGAACAGCTTGCCCTCCATGCGAATAAAGCATACCTTGTTATCCTTTTGCCAGGCCACATAGTCGCTGGGCCCAATGTGGATATTTTCGTCATCCAGCCGTTTGGCCGCAACCGACTGGACAGCCTCTGTTTTCGACTCTTTTTTGGACAGAAGACGGATGCGATTGAGCATATTTAGGAAATCGGTGTTGCCACCCGTATTGAGCTGGTAGGTGCGCTCCAGCTTGACACCCCTTTTCTTGAATAGATCGGTCAGGGTCCGATGCGTTATGGTGGCTCCGAGCTGGGCCTTGATGTCGTCGCCAATGATGGGGATGTTCTTCTCCTCGAAACGTTTGGCCCAGGCAGGATCGCTGGCAATAAATACAGGCATGTTATTTACAAAGGCAACCCCTGCCCCAAGGGCGCACTCCGCATAGAACCGGGTGGCCTCCTCAGATCCGACCGGAAGGTAGTTCAGCAGAATCTCTGTTTCGGATTCCTTGAGAACCCGGACAACTTCTCCCATGTCAGGTTCCGGCTCATCAGCCAGGACAAAGGTGTATTTGTCGTCGTAGTCCCGCATATGTTCGGAGAAACCGTCCAGAATCTTCCCCATCCGCACAGTGGCGCCGATTTTCGGAACATCCTTGTAAAATACCGTGGTGCAATTGGGTTCAGCAAAGATGGCCTCGGCTGTGTCCTTGCCGACTTTTCGGTTGTCGATGTCAAACGCAGACACCACCTCGATGTCGAAGGGCTTGTATCCGCCTATGTCCCAATGCATCAGACCTATGGCGTCTTCGCTATCCTTGTGCCTGTAATAATTGATTCCCTGAACCAATGAACTGGCGCAATTCCCTACTCCAACAATACCGATCCGAATGTTTTGCATCAGTTGTTTATCTCCTTTTTTCACATCATGAGATCCGTGCAGACTTCACGAACATAACAGATTAATATTTTTGGAGCTGTGCGGTTAGCATTCACCGTGTTTTGTCAATGAGTTGATGGTTATGAGGGAGACGTCGTAGGGGCGGCTTTACGCCGCCCGCCAAATCGATTCGGGCGAGGTAAACTCGCCCCTACGGGAACCCGCCGATCAGA
>DAOUTV010000139.1 GCA_030668505.1 Desulfobacterales bacterium
GTGGTTTTCCAGGTCTTTTATATGGCTGCTTACCGTAGGCTGGGAAAGGTAGACCGCCTTAGCCGCCCTGGAAAAGCTTCTCAACTCAACCACTCGGCAGAATATTTGGAGCCTCCACAAGTCCATCGCAACCGTTCATTGGGTACTGGAGCATTGCAGTGTTGGAAAATACGTGAAACCCTGGAGTCCCTCTGCATATGGTTTTTCCATCACTCCAGTACTACAAGGCCTCTAACTTTTCTGATGTATCAGTCTTGATGAAATCGTAAAAAGTCTTTTGCGAAAGACATCTTAAATACGCCTAAAATGGTCACAGAGTGAGTAAAATTGACTTTTTGCGAAACCATCACTCTTGAGAAGTCCCAAACTTTTGCTTTAGCTTTTTGCAAACAATGTCAGGAACCATGCCACGGGTGTCTCCTCCGAACTGAGCGGCTTCCTTAATGATCGAGGAACTGATATAAATCCACCGCAACCCTGTCATAAGAAAAACCGTTTGAACATTCTTATTAAGCTTCCGATTCATCAGGGCCATCTGAAATTCATATTCAAAGTCAGATACCGCTCTAAGGCCCCGCAAAATGGCATCTGCCTGACGCCTGACAACATAATCGACCAAGAGCCCGTCAAAGCTATCCACCAGAACACCCGGCATCTCCTTAAAGGTTTCCTGGAGCATCTCCAGGCGTTCCTCAATGGTAAAAAGTGGTGTTTTGGTCCCATTTCTGGCTATGGCAACTACGACCTTATCGAAAAGTCTAAGCCCACGCCGGACGACATCGCAATGTCCATTCGTAACCGGATCAAAGGATCCGGGATATACTGCTATTTTTCCCATATCTGAATAAAATCGCTCCGCGGTTCTATCTTTTAGTAGGCGTTCACAGGTTCAGTGTTCACCGTTTCAGCCGTCGTAGCCTACGGCTACTATGGCGAAGTCGGCTCAGGGTTACCTTTCAGATCCCATGAATCACCGTTCAGATTTTCGGTGAACCCTGAACCTCTGAACCCGTGAACGGTTACCAATTTTTATAACACGGGCATATAAAAAGAAACAAGAGTTTTCCCGTAATTCCTCTGGTCAGTTAGGATAAAACTTGCCACTTTCTCTGGTAGTACCTCGCGCCTGCTATGCTCTATTACGATTGTAGCCCCATCTGATGTCAACCCGGCACGTCCCAATAGTTGCATAGTTGGCTCCACAAAACCCCTGTCATAAGGGGGATCGATAAACACCAACCCAAAAGCATGGTCGATTGACTTCAAAAAATTCAACCCCCGAAGAACATCCCGTTTTAATATGATGCTTCTTTTTTCCAGGCAGCAGGCACAAACATTTCGAGTGAGCGCTTTTATGGCCTGAGCGGCTTTGTCGACAAACACGGCTGTTGCGGCTCCCCGGCTCAGCGCCTCTAAACCAAGACTTCCAGTGCCGGCAAACAGATCGAGTACAGCCGCATCTTCCGCTTCGCCTGCAAGGATGTTAAAAATTGACTCCCGCAGGTAGTCTGTGCTAGGTCGAATTGCCAAGCCCCGTATGTGGCAAAGCCTTTTCCCCCTCAGGGCACCGCCTATAACCCTCACGTATTCTCCGATGTTCGTTGCTGGTTACTCGAGACCTTTGAAAAAGTCAAAGGAGTTTCCCAAAGCTCTCACTTAAGGCCGAAGGACTTGATTTTCTTGTGGAGGTGGCTCCTCTCAATGCCAATTGAGTCTGCGGTTTGAGAAATGTTGCTCTCATTTTCAGAAAGCTTCCGCAAGATATACATCTTTTCGAATTGTTTCTTGGCTTCTTTCAACATGTCTACATCAAAGATCCCCACCTCGGTAGTCATCTTGTCATTATGTTTATAGGAGGAAGGAATATCTCCTTCGTCAATCACGTCCGATTCAGTCATGATGGCCAGTCTCTCCACCAAGTTCTTGAGTTCCCGAACATTACCCGGCCAGCGATAGACCTTGAGGTGCTCAACTACCCGAGGCGTCACGGTCTTCAAACTGCGGTGTCCCTCTTGTGAAAATTCTTTCAGGAAGGTTTCCACCAGCAACGGAATGTCTTCCGTGCGGTTGCGCAATGGGGGCACCTCTATAGGAATAACGTTTAACCGATAGTACAGGTCTTCTCGAAACATTCCTTTCTCGATTTCTTTTTCCAGGTCCTTGTTACTTGCTGCTATTACCCGCACATCCACAGTAAGTGTGCGACTGCCGCCGACCCGTTCAAATTTTTGCTCCTGCAAGATTCGAAGGATCTTGGCCTGAGTCTTGAGACTCATGTCTCCAATCTCATCCAAAAATATCGTGCCGCCGCTGGCAACCTCGAATTTGCCTCGCTTTCTGGTAGAGGCTCCGGTGAACGCCCCCTTCTCATGGCCAAAAAGCTCGCTTTCGATCAACTCATCCGGTATGGCAGCGCAGTTCACATCGATCAAGGGCTGGTCTGCACGACGGCTCATTTGGTGAATGGTACGGGCTACGAGTTCCTTTCCGGTTCCATTCTCGCCCGTGATCAAGACCCAAGCATTGGTCGGTGCGGCAACGGCAAATTGCTTCTTCAAGGCCTGAATGGGGGGGCTGTTTCCTGTAATGGAATGTCTTTCAAGGGTCTTCTTGCGAAGGAAGCGGTTTTCCTCTTCCAGTCGGCGAAAGTTGAGGGCGTTATTAATCGATACCACAATCTTTTCAATGGAAAGCGGCTTTTCGATAAAATCGTAAGCCCCCAGTTTCGTGGCCTTAACAGCTGTTTCAATTGTTCCGTGACCCGAAATAATGACCACCTGAAGAAACGGATGGGTCCTCTTGATTTCCTGGAGTGTTTCTATGCCGTCAATGCCCGGCATCCAGATATCCAGAAGGACCAGGTCTGGGGATTCCTCCTCTATAATCTTCAAGGCTTCATAACCATTGGAAGCAGTCAGGACCTCAAACCCTTCATCAGAAAGGATGCCGCTTAGTGACTGCAGTATGGTGACTTCATCATCAACAGCTAATATTGTTGGAAACACAGTTCTACTCCTTCGATTGTCTATTGACGATTGACGATTGAATATTGGGTCTTTCAGCCAATAGTCATTGGTCATTAGCTAGTGCCTATCCACGAATCGTAAAACTCAATGGGCACAAGCGTAAGTTTCCAATTCAGAAATGAGCAATTTTCCGCAAGGTCAAGGAAAACAGGGGGTTGCGCGGAGGCGTACCGAGGTACGTCGCACAAACAACTCCGCAGTTTGACGCCGAGATTGCGGAAAAGGGCCATTTATGGATGGAAACTAGCTAATAACGGAGTGCCTTAAGTGAGCTAAAGTGAACTAAGGTGCCTAAAGTTAAAGGAATAAAACCAATCTTAAAAAAAGTTTCTTCAAGTCCCTGGCCCAGACCGGCACTATAGGCTCAGTAGATTAATCTAAGCACGTAGCGCCAGGGCGGGCCTCAACTTTAGCTCACTTTAGGCACTTTAGCTCACTTCTCCACCGTCAATCGGTCAAGCCGGAAATTCTATAATAAATTTTGTCCCCGTAGGTTGATTGTCCTGGACCCGGATGTATCCATTGTGGTCTTCAACGATAGTGCTGGCAATAGAAAGTCCAAGTCCCATGCCCGTTTTCTTGGTGGAAAAATAGGGTTCAAAGAGCCGAATCTTATCTTCAGGTGATATCCCCGCTCCCGTGTCACTAACCTCCAGTCGCACAATTTTAAGAATTGGATCAAAGCTCATTGCCACGCCAATGGCCCCCTTTCCGTCCATAGCTCCAATGGCATTGTCAATCAAGTTTATCATAACACGCTTGATCTGCTGTCGGTCAAGATTTAGCTGTGGAATGTCCGGCTCTGAATGGATTTCAAACAAGATGTCTGGACGTCCCTCCCGGTAAAGGGCCACTGCATCTTCCACAATCTCGGGCAACCGGGACGGCTCAGGGATTGATGCGGGGAGCCTGGCAAAAGTGGAAAATTCGTTCACAAGGTTTCGTATTTGATCAACTTGATCGATTATGGTCTGGGTACACTCTTTGAAAACAGAATTATCCCTGACAATTTGATCACCATACTTCCGCATTAGTCTTTGCGCAGAAAGCTTAATAGGAGTAAGGGGGTTTTTAACCTCATGGGCTATCCTACGCGCTACCTCACGCCAAGCCGCCATCCTCTGGGCCTTCTCGATCTCCGTAAGGTCATCAAAGACAACGACCATCCCCATGTAACGATCTTTGTCGTCTTTGAGGGCCGTGAGATGAGCCATGAAAGTGCGGACGGCCCTATCGATGGTTATCCTAACAGGCCTTTCCACAGAGTTCCCTGGGCTATTTTCCAGTTTTTCGAGGAGGTCTTTTGCTAACTCCAGGTGTTCTGGGCTTAGAATTTTTTTGTAGCTTCGATTCAACACGTTTCCCGACTTGCACCCAAGCATCTTTTCTGCCGACTTGTTGATGGTAGAAATAAACCCTGCGGCATTGATTGAAACAACACCAGTAGAGACATTCCTTAATACTGTCGCCATGTAAAGTCGCCTTTGTTCAATCTCAAGGTTTCGTTCCCCGAGTTCCCTGGCCGATAACTCAAGTTGTTGCTTGCCTGCTCTCAAGTCACGAGTCATCCTGTTAAAGGCGTTGACCAAAGTGCCCATTTCATCATCGGTGACCCCGTCTATAGTAAAGTTCATGTCTCCTTCTGCCACGCGCCGTGTTCCCTCGGCGAGTTCCTGTATAGGAATTGTCAGTGTCTTTGCCAAGTAGAATCCGAACCAGGTGGCGCAGAATATGATCAGCAAGGCCACAATGGAAAGTGTTATCAGGTGGCTGACCTGGATAGGCCATTTCATCATCTTCATTTGTTGGTATTGATCAAACCCACGTGAAATAGCGGCCATATTTTCAGAAAGGCTGGTCGGAATAACGGTGGTGACAGCTACCACACCAATGGCTTCATCCGGACCCGCATTATATGGAATGCACCCAAGGGTTCTTATTATCTCACCTGAAGGGAAGCGGCCTGTCAGTGTAGTAAAGTTGACCTCGTGAAGCTCCTTTTGTATCGCATCTGCTGACACCACACTAAATGGAGTTCCTTCTAGCTCTGCATCAATAGCTACTGCCAACCGCTCTGAGTGGGTGGAATAGACCTCGATCACGTGGATGTTAAAGGCCCTCTGGGCAACCCGAATATAATGGGCCAGAGCTTTTCTATTTTCTTCTTTCAGCAAATTCCTGCGCACCACTTGATAAGCAATCCGTTCCAGATAGAAACGGTTGTTTTCTATGCAATGCTTATACACATACCTGCCAACATCTAAGGATTTTTCCAGAGAGTGTTCCACGGGCACGTTGAACCAGAATGCCACGCTGGAGGTTATGAACTGGATCGAAAAGAAAAACAGAAGGATGGTCGGAATCAGGGAAAGGCCGGCAAAGGCCACTACAAGCTTGGTCCGCAGTTTGGACCCCATGACCTTTCTTCTTCGGTCATAGAGAAGCTTAACAACATTTCTGAAAACCAAGAAGATCAACAACAGCAACACAAGCATGTTGAAGTTGATGAGGATGAACATGATGACAGTATTGGAAATGGGCAGACCCGCCCCAAAGCGGACGACCCTGGTTTCCACATATGTGAGGATGCCTACCACCACAAGAAGAACCAGCATAATTATCCATTCACGTTTGCGGCGATTGGCTTCTTCTTCTGATATTTTTGCCATCTATAATGCCTTGTAATTTCTACAACTA
>DAOUTV010000054.1 GCA_030668505.1 Desulfobacterales bacterium
CCTATCCAGCAATTCATGATAATAGATATAATGGCTGCTACCGCCCTTTGGCTGCCTTTCATTGAACCCGGCATCTTTGAGTACTTTTCGCAGTTCAGCGAATTGCACGTCTTTCGGATTATTCCTGATACGCTTGAGCCCCTTCTCCTTGGGACTTTTTCATGGGTAATTAAGGCGCTATGTGTGATATTAGCACGGGTGATTTTAACGCAGAACATTAAAGAGATCAGCTTTTTTCAGAGAAAATTCGACCTTGAGGCTTGATATTTAGACCTGAAATCTGAAATCGCTTCTCGTTTAGCGCAAAGGTTGCGCCTGACGGCTTAAAAAGAGGCACTTCGTGACGGTAACCGTTGAACGTAAGACGTAACGAGCTGTGAATAACGAATTTCGAATAACAAACACAATGTCATTCACTTAAGCTCAAAATCTCCCCCTTTTCTAAAGGGGGGCGGGGGGGATTTCTTTGAAGAGTTTGAAAATCCCCCTAAATCCCCCTTTTTTAAAGGGGGACCTTAAAGGAACGGTTCTTAAGTTAATGACATTGATAACAAACAACGAATTCAGGAGATCCACCCTCCACCAAGAACCCGTTCGCCTTGATAGAAGACAGCAGCCTGGCCAGGCGTAATGGCGTACTGGGCTTTGGAAAAGCGAACCGTGGCCGTGTGAGGATCGAGAGGCGTTAGTACGGACTCCGCTCCTCGGTGACGATAGCGGATACGGGTTTGGGCTAATATTTGTTTTTCCGGAGGCACAGTCTCAATCCAGTTGATGTGGGTCACCCTACATTCTGTGGCTGCTAACTCAGATTTGGCCCCGATGACTAGTCGATTTTGCTCCTTATCAAGACGAATCACATAGTATGGGGTTGGCCCGGGAATGCCAATCCCTTTGCGCTGTCCTACGGTGTACGCATGGAGGCCTTGGTGCTGTCCTTGGATGTCACCTCTGGTATTAACAATCAGTCCCGGCCTGCTGTGAAATTCAGTACGTTTGGAAAGGAAGTCTTTATAGGTGGGGTGACGTACGAAACACAACTCCTGGCTCTCCCTTTCCTTGAAGGATGTGAGATCCAGCGTTCGGGCCATCTCCCTTGCTTGTTTCTTAGTGTAGATTCCCAGCGGAAACATGGCATGGTTTAACTGTTGTTGGGTCAGGCGATACAAGAAGTATGACTGATCTTTGGCCCGATCCACGCCCTTTAGAAGCCAAAACTGACCGTTCGCTTCCCGGCATATTCTAGCATAGTGGCCTGTTGCCAGGGTCGAAGCGCCGAGGGCCCTTGCCCTTTCGAGGATAAGACCGAACTTGATACGCTGATTACAGACCACACATGGGTTAGGCGTTTGTCCTGACCGGTAAGCGTCGACAAAATAGCGAACAACCTCCCGTTCGAAAGCTTCGGAACAATCGAGCACTTCAAGGGGGATGCCGATTTGCTCTGAAACCCTGTGAGCCCAAGAATTGACACGGGACAAGGGCATGGATGGGTCTAAGTCGCCGGGACCAAATTCGTAACCCGTTCGGAAATGAAGTCCAATGACTCGGTAGTTTTTCTTTTTAAGGAGAGCAGCTGCGACAGCGGAATCGAGACCGCCGCTCAAGGCAACGGCCACAGTCTTTTTCATTTCAGGATTGGGCTTCCTATAGTGCGAATCTCCATGGCCCTGGGGGGACAGGCTGGGACACAAAGGCCGCATACACTGCACTTTTTATGATTGAACAAAACGGTCATTTCAGGTCGCTTAATGGATAGCGCACCTGTGGGACAGACCGCTGTACAGGCTCCGCAGTGGGTGCACTTGGTCTTATTGCGCTTGATGTCTTGACCAACTGCCTGCACTTGCACCCCGTGCTCTTTCAGATATTGAACCCCTTTGTTGAAGTCTTTTCTTTTCCCATACAGTTCCAAGACCAAGACCCCTTCCTTGCGGGGTAGTATGGTCGCCTTAAGGATGTTGAATCTGAGGTTGAAGTCACTGGCAAGGTAACAGACTATTGGCTTTTCCACCTCTGTCTTTGGGAATCGAAGCACGAGCATTCTGGAATACATATTTATACCTCTATAAAATCGCTGCGCGATTTTATGCCACGCAGCGCCGACTTCGCCATAGTAGCCCTTTCAGCCGTCGTAGCCAAGGCTACTATGGCGAAGTCGGCGGCTACGACGGCTGAATATGCTGCTCAAAAGCGGTTTTCGCCAAATCCAAAATCCGAAATACTGTAGTGACTTAAAACAGAACGAAGATGGTTTGTCAACAGGCTGTTCCTGGGGTTTCTCAGCAACTGGATATAGTGTTTAAGAAAAGGATTTTAGACTATATCATGGAAACTCACTACTGACGCAGGGACTGCCTATAGACATGGAACATGCGCTGCAGAGCGGTAAAATTCGTTAAGCAGGCAAGGATCACAAGTCCGATGAGAAGTTGCGTGGTAAGGAGTGCGAGGGTCAAGACAATGAATCGTTCCAGACGGGTAAAAAGTCCCACCTTGCATGAGATATTCAATCCCTCGGCTCTTGCACGTGCGTAGCTGACCATTAGCGAGCCGAACAAGGTCAAAAAGGAAAGCAGTACAAGGATATGGCTACCCTGGAGGCTGGACCAGTAAAGGATGCCGAAAAGAACAGCGGCCTCTGAATATCTGTCCATAAAAGAATCGAGAAAGGCCCCGAACCGTGTTTCAAGCCCTGAAGTTCGCGCTATCGCGCCGTCTAGTGCATCAAATGGACCGGAGAGAAGGAACAACCATCCCCCGTTAGAGATATGACCTGCCGCAATGAGGGCTCCGGCTGCGGATGCTATAAAAAACCCAATCAAAGACAGGAGGTTGGGTTGTATTCCCAGGCGCGCCAGCAGGTGAGAAAGAGGGGCAAGTATGACGTCCGCCCAACTCTTCACCCAGCCCGTGAGAGTCCAGTATTCACGGTTTATCTTTGAAGGTGTTTGATCTTTATGTCTGTTCTTAGATCCTTCCAAGCTTAGTCCTGTTGAGTATTTGCGTCTATAACCTCGGTCATTCTGAAACATATCTCCGGGACGAGAAACTATCGCAAAACGGCAACAACATCAAGGTCAAACGGCTTATTCGTCCTGTTGAAATTGGGCAACAGGGGGGGATGCTTATAAAATCTTGCGAACCATTTCGGCCCATCCGCTTGGGCCGGCTTTATCTGAATAAATAATGGTTTCGATTTCCTGGACGCGCTCCCATTCTCCAGTCTTTTTCCTGATTACAACCGGCATGTCCACATGCCTGAGCATGGGAATATCATTGGCACTGTCGCCAAGTCCGGCAGTCCAGATTTTTTTGTCGGGGTATGTATTAGCATAGACCCTTGTTAGAATTTGGACCGCCGTTCCCTTGTCGTTTTGTCCAATCATGTGGTAAAAACGGCCTCCTCGTGTGATAGTCAGCCCCTTTTCTTGCAGGAGGTTTGTAAGCAGACTGAATTGTGCCGACGTATCAGAGAACATGAAGGGTTCTGAGTACTCACGTCTTGCAGCCAATGCGGCCTCTTCTGGGGGGAGCCCTGTACAAGCGGCAATCTCGTCAATGGTCATCTCGCTGAAGCCCCTCATACGAAAGTTCTTCTTTTTGATTTCCCTCCAAATGGTACACAAGTCGGCGTATGGTACACCCAACTCAACCACATGGTATGGCCCTTTTTCGACATAGTTTAAATCCCTTAAGTCAAAGGCACCACTTGGGATAAAAACAGCCCCACCGTTTTCTACGATGAACGGGTAGCTTAAGCCCATGCGACGGCGGCAGATCTCGATTTCAGCCCGCGTCTTGCTGCTGCAAATGATGACCGGGATAGACCTTGACCTGAGTTGGTCCAAGGTGGGCTGTGCTTCTTTGAAATCATAAGTATCATGATCAATAAGCGTGCCGTCCAGATCAGTGAAAATGAGTATTTGTTTCATAGTCAACCTTTGTGCAATGCTTATGTGGGTATAACATTATCCGGATAATTGATTACAGTCAAGTTGACCCGGCTCAGGATGTGTAGTATAAAGGAAATTTAGGAGCTTAGCTCCAATTTGCGATTGGTTCAAGGCTACAAGGGGGTTCCAGCATGCACATAGAGGAGAATCCAGACGACGTAAGGGCTGCCGACTTGATTGTTGGAATTCCGTCGTACAATGAGGCAAAGCAGATTTCATGGCCTACGCAGATGGCAAGCGAAGGCCTCATTAAGTATTTTGGGGACAAAAACAGCGTTATTATTAATTGTGACAACAACTCCCCGGATGGTACCCGCGACGCCTTCATGAACACGCCTACAGAAGTTCCCAAGATATACCTATCAACACCGCCGGGCGTGAAAGGGAAAGGTAACAACGTCAGGAACCTTTTCAAAAAAAGCTGCGATCTCGGTGCACAGGCTGTTCTTGTGGTGGACGCAGACCTCAAAAGTATAACGCCACGCTGGATAAAGAATCTGGGAGAACCACTTTTTGAAGACTTTGGATTTGTGGCACCCCTCTATGTTCGGCACAAGTATGACGGGACCATTACCAACAACATTGCCTATCCGATGACACGTTCCATATACGGCCGCAGGGTTCGTCAACCGATTGGGGGGGACTTCGGCTTTTCAGGCGAACTGGCCGAGATTTATTTGAAGCAAGAGGATTGGACGCCTGCTTTGGTCGAATTTGGTATTGATATTTGGATGACCACCACGGCCATATGTCACGATATACCGATTTGCCAGTCTTACATGGGAAGGCCTAAGATCCACAAACCAAAAGATCCCGGAGAAGCTTTGGGTCCCATGTTTTTGCAGGTAGTTGGAACGATTTTTGATATTATGACAAAAAGGGCTGCTTTCTGGAAAGATGTCCGATGGAGTAAGCCAACGGCGATTTTCGGTTTCGGGCTTGGGGAGATGGAAATGCCCCCGCCGGTAGATGTTAATCTGGAAAGACTTTATAATAAATTTCAGGCAGGCTTCGCAAGCCATGATGTCCTCTGGAAGGAAATCCTTTCCGCGAATGTCTACAAGAAACTTTCGGAAGTAAAAACACTGAGTTTAACGGATTTTGAGTTTCCAGCCAACCTGTGGGCCGAGATATTGGTTGATTTTGCGGTCGCCTACAAGAAAGGTGCGTATGACAGAGAAAAGATCATGGAAAGCTTAATCCCGCTCTATTATGGCCGCACGTGTTCCTTTGTGGTTGAATTGGAGCCAATGACCATTCAACAGGCTGAAGAACTGATAGAAGATCAGTGCATTGTTTTCGAAAGGAGCAAGCCTTATCTGCTTGGAAAATGGTTTGACACGGAGTGAAGCTTTGCGCTCATAAGACAGCAAATGGGGGGCTCTATGAAAAAAATCCTTATTGTTGACGACGAAGACGTAATCCGCATGCTCTATAGCGAGGAATTGGAGGACGAAGGCTATGACGTGATCACCACAGGGAGTGGCCACGGCCTGGTTGAATTGGTTGAGCGGGAAAGACCAGACCTGATTATCTTGGATATTAAGATGGCCGAACATGACGGATTAGACTTGCTACAGGATATCAGGAAAGAATTCTATAATATTCCTGTGATTCTCTGTTCAGCCTACTCTTCCTTTAAGGGCGACCTCAAGTCGATTGCAGCCGATTACTATGTGGTCAAGAGTGCAGATCTGGGCGAGCTGAAGCAAAAAATCAAAATGGCATTAGAGGGACACCTCCCTTTCCGGTCCACATAGGAGTGAGAGTGGGCATCGGGATCCGCTATGCTGTTGCGCTAGGTGTCATCCAGGGGTTGACGGAGTTTTTGCCCGTCAGCAGCTCCGGACATTTGGTGCTCTTTCAAAACCTTTTTGGTTTAAAAGAACCGGAAATCTTTTTTGACGTCTCACTTCATGTGGGAACCCTGGCAGCCATATGTGTGTTTTTCTTCAAAGACCTCAGAGAGATTGCCACCACACTCTTTTCAGTTTCTACGTGGTCTGCCAGGGAGGGTAGTGTATGGAAAAGGCTTTGCCGAAAGCCAGAGATAAGGTTGTTTGGCCTTATCCTAGTAGGTACGTTGCCAACCGGTTTCCTGGGCTTGTTGTTTCGGCCCATGGCTGCAAAGGCCTTTTCATCGATCCTTGTTGTAGGGACTATGCTTTTAGTCACAGGGATGTTGCTGTGGCTGACTCGGGGGCTTAAACGAGGGGGACGCAATGCGGCCCAGCTCACGATTTTGGATGCCCTGTTCATAGGTACAATCCAGGGGCTTGCTATTTTGCCTGGGATCTCTCGTTCTGGATCCACTATTGCCATGGGTCTCTTCCGGGGCATTGATAGAGAGACTGCTGCCAGATATTCCTTCCTTTTATCTATTCCGGCTATCTTAGGGGCCATGGCCTTGGAATTGGGCGGGGCTGTGGCCTCTGGCTTTCCGCCTATGCGGGTTGTACTTCTGGGAGCCTTTATGGCTGCGGTTGTGGGGTATGGCTCTTTAAGGATCCTGGTACACCTGGTAAAAAAAGGAGACCTTTATGCCTTTGCTCCCTACTGCTGGCTCCTGGGTGGGGTGGCCATTGCGATATCCTTCTGAAGCCTGAAGCTTGCCGGAAATCGTGAATCGTTAAAAGAAGTGAGCTAAAATGCCTAAAGTGCCTTAAGTGAGCTAAAGTTGAGGCCCGCCCTGGCGCTACATGCTGAAATTAATCTACTGAGCCTGTTGTCCCGGTCTGGGTCAGGGACTTGAAGAAGCTTTTTGTAAAGTTTGGTTTTATACTTTTAACTTTAGGCACCCCGTTGATCAATCGTGAATTGCTTAGAAGCTGTTTCAAAACCCTTTTCCTTGGTCTGTTTGGCCATTTTTGAAAGTTCTACTTGGAGGCGTTGTGAATCCTGAGATCTTTAGAGAATATGACATTAGGGGGGTTGTAGACGAGGACTTAACCGACCAGGATGTGATTTTGATTGGCAAGGCTTTTGGCACCTACCTGCAGCGCGAAAACCGCTCTCGGGTCGCCGTGGGCAGTGACTGCCGCTTGAGCTCTGATAAGTATCGAGACCTGGTGATCAAAGGGCTCCTTGCCACAGGATGCAATGTAGTAGATATTGGTGTCTGCCCGACCCCGGTTTTGTACTTTTCGATAAGGGAGTTGAAAAGGGAAGGCGGCATCATGGTGACCGCGAGTCATAATCCCCCCGAGTACAACGGCTTCAAGCTTTGCAGCGGTCATGACACCCTTTTTGGCGAGCAGATACAGACGTTGCGACAGATCATTGAGAGCAGGGCCTTTGTCTCGGGGAAGGGAAAAACGGAAACTGCTGATGCGATAACCCCATACAAAAAATTTCTGGAAGACAATATCAAGCTTGCCAAACCCCTGAGGGTGGGAATCGACGCAGGGAACGGGACTGCCGGTGTGGTGGCGGTGCCTGTCATACGGAACTTGGGCTGCGAGGTTTTCGACCTTTATTGCGACATGGATGGAAATTTCCCCAATCATGAACCAGACCCAACGGTGAAAGATAACATGCAGGACCTGATAGGATTGGTCCGGGAAAAGGGGCTTGATCTTGGGATCGGCTATGACGGCGATGGAGATAGAATCGGCATCATTGACGAGAAGGGCGATATCATATGGGGCGACCAATTAATGATTGTATACGCACGGGACATCCTTTCCCGAAAACCCGGAGCCACATTCATTTCAGAGGTTAAGTGTTCCCAGACCCTGTATGATGACATAGAAAAACATGGTGGACGTGCAATTATGTGGAAGACAGGGCACTCCCTGATTAAGCACAAGATGAAAGAGGTAAAGGCTGAACTAGCAGGGGAGATGAGCGGACATATGTTTTTTGCTGACCGATATTTTGGCTACGATGACGCTGTTTACGCCTCTTGTCGTCTGTTGGAGATTTTAGCAGCAACAGGAAAGAGTATCACAGAGTTGTTAACCGGTATTCAAAGGACTTACACCACCCCTGAGATCCGGGTGCCATGTCCGGATGACAGGAAATTTCAGGTGGTAAGAGATGTCACCGAGTACTTCCGTCATCGGTACGACATCATTGATATAGACGGGGTACGCATTCTCCTGGAAGATGGATGGGGTCTGGTTAGGGCTTCTAATACCCAGCCGGTGTTAGTCCTGAGATTTGAGGCCCTTTCACAGTCGCGGCTTTCTGAAATCCAATCCCTTGTGGAGTCGGTACTGGCTGAGATCCAGAATAGGTATTAGTGCCGTCATTGAAGAAATTTCACTTGACTTTTTACGATTTCATCAAAAATAAAGGTTAAGATAAAGGTCTTTCTTTATCGGCGCAGAGAGGTGTGTTCTGTTCCTTCGAACAGCCGCTTGATGTTGTCTTTGTGGCGAATGAATATTAGTAGGGCCATGATAAAGGCACACCCTGTTATGGGAGCAGAGTGCGTAGCAAGCCATATGAACACTGGGAGAATGGCGGCTGCAGAAAGAGAACCTGCCGAGGAATACCCCCAGCAGCACAGCACGAAGATGTAAACCAGAACGCAAACCAGGAGCGCAAAGGGTGATATAACAAGGAAGCAACCAGCAGCAGTGGCCACTCCTTTGCCCCCCTTGAAG
>DAOUTV010000178.1 GCA_030668505.1 Desulfobacterales bacterium
GACCTTTGAAAAACGAGACATTTTTTTGTCAGGCAAGGAAGGCAAAAATTTTAACCGGAGGAATACATTATGTATTTCGAGGATTAAAATTCGAAGCCTGACACCGCATCACGAAAAAATGACAGTTTTGCAAAGGTCTCGTTTTTTCCTTGACACCAAGGCAAGAAAGTGGCATTCGGCTACAGAGAAGAAGATAATGGTAATTACAAGGGATTTTGAGATGGGAGCTTTTTTTTACTATTATGGGTATCCTGGTCAGGTCTGCCCAAGGCTAAAGAGGAGTATGCATTAGAAGAAAATAGACTATAAGAACTCCAAGCCGGGGGCAGGCCAGACACCCTGCCCCCGGCTTTTTTATTTTCAGGTAAAGGGCCGCGGAGGCAAAAATCACCGCGGCCTTTATTATTTTTTCAGAGGAGGTTGACCAATGATTATTGTCATGAAAAGCAAGGCCAATCAGCAAGAGCTTGATAACGTCATCAATTGGATTGAATCAGTTGGTTATGAGGCCCACGTGTCAAAAGGCGTGGAAAGAACCATAATCGGAGCCATTGGTGACGAGAGGGGAAAGGTAGTATTGAAGTCCGCTGAAAACATGCCGGGCGTCGAAAAGGTGATGCCGATTTTACAGCCTTATAAGCTAGCAAGTCGGGAAGCCAAGGATGGTAATACCGTTATAAAGGTAGGCAACGTAGAGATAGGCGGGCCCGAATTTGTGGTCATAGCAGGCCCCTGTGCAGTGGAAAGTGAAGAGCAGCTCATGGAAGCCGCCAGTGTTGTGAAGAATGCCGGAGCCTCTATGCTGAGAGGAGGAGCATTTAAACCAAGGACCTCCCCTTACAGTTTCCAGGGCATGGAAGAAGAAGGTTTAAAGCTCTTGGCACAGACCCGGGAAAAAACGGGGCTGCCCATAGTGACCGAAGTCATGAGTTCCTCACAGGTGGAACTTGTTGAAAGTTATGCGGACGTGCTTCAAGTGGGGGCCAGAAACGTCCAGAATTTCGCCCTATTGAAAGCAGTGGGGCATGCAAAAAAGCCCGTCCTTTTGAAAAGGGGAATGATGACCACGCTGGAAGAGTTACTCATGTCAGCTGAATACATCATGGCCTCGGGAAATGACCACGTCATCCTGTGCGAGCGAGGGATTCGCACCTTTGAAACCGCCATGCGCAACACACTTGATATCAGTGCAGTGCCCGTCTTAAAGGAAAAGACCCACTTGCCGGTTATTGTGGATCCCAGCCACGCTATAGGCCAGTGGCGGTTTGTGCTCCCACTGGCAAAGGCGGCAGTGGCGGTCGGAGCAGACGGCTTGCTTATAGAAGTGCACCCACACCCTGAGCAAGCCCTCTGTGATGGAGCTCAATCCCTGAAGCCTGAAAAATTCTCCAAGCTTATGGATGAAATTGAATCGATTGCAAAAATCGTCAGAAAAGGGTATGCATAATATTATGGAGCGCATTAGAGTGAACCTGGAAATGTCCCGCAAGGACTCTTATGAAATTTTCATTGATGAGGATTTCGTGGGCCCTGGTGGATTGATCACGAAGGTCCAGAATCATGTGGATCGGTACGTGATCATTACAGACTCAAACGTCAACCCTCTTTACGGGAAAATGGTGACGGAAAGGTTCAAGCAGACCGCCATCCCTGTTGACATTGTTGAAATACCTGCTGGAGAATCATCAAAATCACTCGACACCGTTTTTAACGTAGCAAGACAACTCATCAGGCTGAAGGTCAGCCGGAAATCGCTGCTTATTGCCCTGGGTGGTGGAGTGGTCGGCGATGTGGCGGGCTTTGTTGCATCCATATACATGAGGTCAATCCCGTACATCCAAATTCCCACAACCCTTCTTGCCCAGGTGGACAGCAGCGTTGGCGGCAAGACTGGGGTGGATCTTCCAGAGGGGAAAAATCTTCTGGGAACTTTCTATCAGCCAAAGGCCGTTTATATAGGGCTGTCATTCCTAAAGACGCTTTCAGAGAAGGATCTTGCAAATGGGTTGGCAGAGATCATCAAATACAGCATAATTGGCGATCATAACCTCTTCGAATTCCTCGAACAAGAAAGCGACGGGATTAAGAAGCGCAAGCCTTCTCTAATGGAAAGCTTGGTTGGGCGTTCCTGCAAGATAAAGGCAGATATTGTGGAGATGGATGAAAAAGAACTCGGCTTGAGGCGCATTCTCAATTTTGGCCATACCCTGGGGCATGCACTGGAGGCTGCGTCCGGCTATGGCCTTTCTCATGGAGAGGCTGTCTCCATAGGGATGGTGGGGGCTGCAAATATTTCGCATAGGCTCGATTACCTGAACATGGCATCTTACCAAAGAATTGTTGATTTGATTAAACACTATCACCTGCCCACCAAGATTCCGGCAGGTATGGAGACGGCACAAATCATGGGCTTTATGGCAACCGACAAAAAGGCCGTCGGAGGGCAACTGCACTTTGTGCTCATAAAAAAAGTTGGCGCACCTTTTGTGACTCCTGAAATCCCCTCAGGTGTTGTGGTGGAGGCCATTGAGGCACTTCAGGGATGAGCAAGGATTCCTTAGACAGGCTAAGACGCAGAATTGAAGACCTGGACGTGGCACTCCTAAAGCTCTTGAACGAACGGGCAACTGTTGCCATTCAAATCGGCAAACTAAAGACCCAAAACGGCATGAGTATCTATGACCCAACCCGGGAAGAGGCGATATACGGATATCTGGCCAAACACAACAATGGGCCGATCAAGATTTCAGATATGAACAGAATATTTTCCGAGATAATCTCGGTTTCGAGAAAGCTACAGTTCACTGCGGCCTCCGACAACTCTGAACCCCCGGTGGAATCGGCTGCCGACAGAAACATAGGCGTGCTTAGCGGAAACACCGCAGTTTATTGTATTCTGGGGAACCCCGTGGCACAGAGCATGAGCCCCCTTATGCACAATACCGCATTCACGCTTCTTGGCATAGATGCGATCTACTTACCCTTTGAAGTGGAGGATCTGCAGGAAGCCGTTGCAGGCATGAAAGCACTTGGGATAAGGGGTGCTAGCGTGACACACCCTTTTAAGACACAGATCATTAGTCTCATCGACGAAATTGATGATACAGCCGAAAAGATTGGGGCGGTCAACACATTAGTCTTTGGGAAAGAAAGGATCCGGGGTACCAACACAGACTGGGTTGGGGCTGTAAGGTGCCTTGAGACCTTGCTTACCATACAAGGTCACAACTTTGTGGTGCTCGGCGCAGGGGGGGCGGCAAGGGCTGTGGTTTTCGGTATAACCAGCAAAGGGGGCAAGGCTATTATTGTAAACAGGTCGGGGGAGCAAGGAAGGGCGTTGGCCGAGGAATTTGATTGTGCTTTTGTTCCCCTTTCCGAGATCGAAAGCGTTCGTGGAGACTGTTTGGTCAATACCACACCTGTAGGAATGTATCCCAAAGAAGGCGAGATGCCTGTACCAAAGCGGGTAATAGGTACATACAAGGCGGTTGCAGATGTTATATACAACCCCCTTCAGACAATGCTTCTAAAGGAGGCAAAGGCGGCAGGATGCATGGTGGCGAGCGGCTTTGAGATGTTTTTGTATCAGGGAACCGAACAGTTTACTATTTGGACCGGGATGAAGGCCCCGGTTAAGGAAATGGGGAAAGTGGTTTATGAAAGGTTGGCGACAAAATGAGGCTGATTAGACCGATCAAAAATATTAATGCGACGATCCGTGTGCCCGGTTCAAAGAGCTATACCCAAAGGGCCCTGATCACCTCTGCGCTGGCCGATGGCAGGTCTGTAATAAAAAACGCTTTAATCTCTGAGGATACCCTGAATTTGATAGAGGCCCTGAATTTGCTGGGCGCAACCATTGACCAAGAACACCAAGATCTTGTTGTTGGGGGGACGGGCGGTAAACTCGTTACGCCTTCTTCAAAACTTTATCTGGGAAACAACGGAACCGGGCTCCGGTTTCTGACCGGCACCATCTCCTTGGGACATGGCACCTTTGTACTTGACGGTAACAGCCGAATGCGTCAAAGGCCGATTCAGCCTCTTATTGATGCCCTAACCAAGATGGGGGTTAAGGCTTTGTGCGTTGAAGGGAACGGATGCCCCCCTGTGGAGGTCCGGGCAACAGGGCTTCCAGGGGGCAAGACAAGCTTGAATAGGGGGCTCAGCAGTCAGTATGTATCATCCCTCCTTCTATCCGCACCGTATGCTGAAAAAGATACCGAGATCGAGATTTGCGCCAACATTCCATCCTGGCCATATATAGAGCTGACCTTGGATGTGATGGCAAACTTTGGCGTGGAGGTATCAGTCTCCGAAGACAGACTTTTTTATGTTAAGGCACCCAAAGTCTATCAGCCTAGAGAATATGTGATAGAGGGCGATCTCTCAAGCGCAACCTATTTTATGGCTGCAGCCGCCATCCTTGGCCAGAATATAAGAATATCGAATATTAACCCCAATTCGCTTCAGGGGGATTTGCGTCTTTTGGATATCCTGGAGACCATGGGATGCCAAGTATCCAAATCTGAAGAAGGGGTTCAGGTAACCGGGCCGTTGTCGAACCATGAGGATCTTTCTTTCGACTTGAACGACGTGCCGGACATGGTTCCGGCACTCGCTGTGGTATCTGCATTCAGGAAGGGAAAGACCACCCTGAAAAACATATTGCATCTGAGGGTGAAGGAATCGGACAGGGTTGCCGCCCTGACCTGTGAACTTAGAAAGATCGGTGCTCGGGCTGAAGAAATAGGAGATCAGATGGTCGTCCAGGGAATCGCTAGTCACGGGGCTGAAATAGACTGTTACAGAGATCACCGGATTGCCATGAGTTTTGCCATAGCTGGGTTGGCCATAGAGGGTATTGCCATTAAAGATCCTGATTGTGTCAAAAAATCGTTTCCGGATTTTTGGGAAAAGCTGGAAGCGCTTTCGATTGATGATTGATTTGGGAGCATTACTGATTTCTTGCCGGCGTTGAAAATCCCCCTAAATCCCCCTTCCCGCCTGCCAGCGCCACGCTCGCCGGGCAGCTACAATGCCTGCACACATGGCAATGGCGGGC
>DAOUTV010000086.1 GCA_030668505.1 Desulfobacterales bacterium
AGACCGCTTAGCTGGATCTTGGAGGCTTCCGCCTCTGTGGCCTGGGCATTGGCCGTGACCATAAACAGCCCCAAGACAAAAACCACCGCAAAGAAAATACAACTGTTTTTCTTCATGCTATTCCTCCTTTAAAGTGTTCAAGTTTTCTAAAATGCAACATACAGGAACGTATCGTGCATCACCTCCTTTCAACAAAAAAAGCCACGAAAGCTGTCGAAACGGAGCGACTATGAACCTTCATGGCTTGATTATTCTCTGGCTGCTGTTGCCCCCAAATCGCTATATTGCAAATGTTAGTGCCATTCATTATACGAAAGCTCAATGAGCACCTGTTTGGGTAACAGCTTCGTTAGATCAAGAATTGAACTTGTATAAGAAAACTTCGGTTTTCTAAGGTTAAATTACGCATTTACACAAGCGCAAAGTGATTGTCAAGGAAAAACCAGAGCATAGATGAAAGCAGTCACTTTTCTCTTTTCACGATCAATAGCAATCGCCTTTCTTGTGGCCGTCCTTCTTAATAATTGACACAAGTTTCGGCAATTGTTATGAAAAGGTTGTGTTTGCTCACAGGAGTGAGCAAAATCCGACCATTTTCAAAAAGCTAAACTATTAAAAATAAACAATGTTGACTGTTTGCCCATGAAAAGTGAAATAGAAGTATTTAGGGAGTTTATTCGCAAAAAGGGGTTGCGAAATACCCCTGAGCGTGAGGCCATCATCAAGGAGATATTTGCCACACATGATCACTTCGACGTGGATGAACTCTATTTGCGCCTGAAAAACAAGAAACAAAAGATCTCCAAGCCCTCCATTTACCGCCTCATTCCGTATCTATTGGAATCCGGCCTCATTCAAGAGGCCTATTTTGAAGACGGCCACCTCCATTACGAACACATCTATGGCCATGAACACCACTGCCACCTTCGGTGTTTGAAGTGCGGAAAGATTATCGAGTTTGAGGAGAAATCCTTAAAAAAGATAGAAAAGAAGCTGGCTGAAAAACATGATTTTTTTATCAAGGCCCATAAATTTGAAGCATTGGGATATTGTTCCAAGTGCAAGGTCAATATCTGATAATGAAAATATTACTCATTTATCCTTTTCCTCTTTATGATAGATCTAACGAAGAAGACATTAAACCCGTACCCATAGGGGTCTATTACATAGGTTCCGTTTTAAGAGAAAATGGTTACGATGTTGAAGTGTTGAATTGGTATAATATCCATAAGACGCCTCAAAAAATTACTGAGGCTTTACTTGAAAAAAAGCCTGACATCATCGGTTTTTCCATTTTAAATGCAAATCGCTGGGGAGGTATAGAGGTCGCTCAAATAGCCAAAGAGATCAATCCCGATATAAAGATCGTTTTTGGTGGCGTTGCTCCGACCTTTTTATGGAAACATTTTTTGAAATATTTTCCACAAATAGATTTTATTGTCATTGGTGAGGGAGAATACGCTTTTTTGAATTTGGTTAAGTTAATTGAAAAAGGAAATTATGGAAGGCTTAAGAATATTGAGGGAATAGCTCTTAGGCAAAACGGTAAGATCATAAAAACAAAACCTCCTCGCCCCATCCAAAACCTTGACGAATTGCCCATCCCGGGAAAGTATTTCAAATATCAGCATGTCACTTCTTCTCGAGGATGCCCCTGGAAATGCACTTTTTGTGGAAGCCCGAGGTTCTGGGGACGGAAAATAAGATTGCATTCACCGGAAAACTTCGTCAGGCATATCGAGTTGCTCTACAATAAAGGTATAACTTTTTTCTATGTCTCAGACGACAATTTTACGATCAACAAAAATAGGGTGATTGAAATTTGTAAGAGGATTCTTGACAAAAATCTTAAAATTACCTGGGTCGCGATCTCGCGGGTTAATTATGTTAATGAGGACATGTTATATTGGATGCGCAAAGCTGGCTGCATACAAATAAGCTATGGGATAGAAAGCGGTTCTGAAAAAATAAGGGGGTTATTGAATAAAAACGTCAAAACCGATCAAATAAAGAGCGCCTTTTCCCTAACGCAAGAACATGGGATTATAGCGCGTGCCTATTTCATATATGCCTCTCCTGAAGAAAGTTGGGAGACCATTCAAGAGACCATTGACTTAATACATCAAATAAAGCCCCTGATTTGTGTACTATATATTCTTGAAATATATCCGGGGACCAAGCTTTATTTAGACTTTCAGAAGCAATTCAATGTAACCGACGATATCTGGCTGAAGAGAATAGAGGGTATTTGCTATTTTGAAACAGATCCGAATTTGTCCCAGGAAGTGGTTTTTCAATTTGGGAAAAGAATTAGAACGGAGTTATACGAAAACATGAATTGCTTTGTTGAGTCGGTAAACCTAATAGATAAAAAGGAACTTTATGAAATGCATTCCGATTTTTGTTCAAGGCTCGGGATGACTTTTACTCATGGCGATTATTCCAAGGTTGAGGCTATTGAGGACAAGGACAAAATTGCTGAGAAGTTATTCGCTAAATCTTTGAGTTATTATCCAAATCATAAAGCTTATTTAGGGCTGGGCATGATCAAGCAAAACAATAAGGAGTTTGAAGAGGCTGTAAGGATTCTTAGTAAAGGGGTTGAGTTTTTTCCGGAGAGCGAGGAGCTAAGCTTATGTCTTGGAATAACTTATATGAATTTGCGAGACTATGACACAGCTCTTTCGTATTTGATGAAACTCCAACATTCAAAAGAAGCGAGCTATTATATTGAACAATGTCATAAAGAATTGGGGGGTTATCCTGCTATTAAATGAATTGCACATTTTTTGTTGCCGATTTTATAACAAAAATCTTTTTGTTATTGCCCTTTAAATCAGCCGGTGTGATGAAGAAGCCGGCACGGTTCGGAGAGTACCCCTGGGTATAACCGATTATCTCCTCGCCGTCGGCAAAATCCACCTTGATTTTCCGTCCCCCTCCGGTTATTGCATCATCGTAACTATATTCATAGGATTTATCCCCATCACAATCCTTTACAAAAAAAACGGCCTTCAATTCTTCTATCTTGAATTCTTCTACGTTGCCCTCTAAAGTAGTTAAGTGAAATTGTGCCTTGTTGGGAAAAAAGTCGCTGGTTTGACCTTTTGTTATAGTACCTTTCTTTGATTGTATAACCACTTTATTCGGTTGCATTGAACCCCTCCAGAATTCTTCTGTCACGAAAATCCGGTTACCTTGATATCAAGTCAAAAAAAGAGACAAAGTATCATTGTGGCCTTAACTCCTTTCTTCCTCAAGCCTTGTTGAGGTACCCACCAATGTGGCCTCTACTCGCCTTTTGCGAGGACGATTGTCGTGGTTGATGAGAACAACCTGCTGCCATGTTCCAAGAGCCAATACGCCACGACGTACCGGTACGGCAACGGAAGGCCCCAGCAAGGCAGCCTGCACATGGCTATGGCCATTCCCATCATGCCAAGCCTTTTCGTGCTCATACTCCATGTGTGGGGGTGCAAGTCTCGTGATGGCCCGTCTAAGATCTTCCACAACCCCAGGTTCATACTCAATTGTTGTGAGAGATCCTGTGGATCCTATAACTGAAGCATGCAAACTGCCGTTTTCTACGCCGGCTGTCTGGACTATTCGTGCAAGTCTATCGGTAATGTTCGCAATATCGGGGCCGACTCCCATGGAAATCTCCATGCTGTCACAATATACAACTGCAGATCTCATGAGTCATTTCCCTCTTCTGAAAGACGATGACATAGACTTGTAGGTAGCAAATCAATGCCATTAACTTAAGAACCGTTCCTTTAAGGTCCCCCTTTAAAAAAGGGGGATTTAGGGGGATTTTCAAACTCTTCAAAGAAATCCCCCCCGCCCCCCTTTAGAAAAGGGGGGAGATTTTGAGCTTAAGTTAATGACATTAGGTAGCAAATAGCTCATAGATGAAATGGATTGTAGAAATTCCGAGATGTTTCAATTACAAGTTTAGAAATCCTTTATCTTTTTTGATATCCGAATAAAGCCTGTCTAATCTTAGGATACGCTTGAAAAGAGACAAGCAGACAAAACCCATTAAACGGAAAGCCAATTCAGACCTGGTTTCTATAAATTCATTAAATACTTTCTTGCTAACAAAAGCCATCTTGCAGGGGGTAAGAGTCACTACAGTTGTGGATCTTGGCCTCTCGTCTGTCAGGGCCATTTCGCCAAGGATGTCGCCTTCATCCAATTCCCCAAGGACAATTTCCTCTAAATCTGGAGATAAAGCAACCACTTTTACTTTGCCTTCCATAATAAAATAGGCTCCGTCCACTTTGTCTCCTTCAGTAAAAACGAGCTGCTCTGCATCAAACATTATTACTTCCTGATAGATTCTTCTTGCCTCATCTTGAGACAGTGTGGGGAAAAAATTTGCTTTTTTGCCTTTGGTCTCAATTTGTGCATGGTCAAGGCTTGGCATCTCCTTCTCATCACCATGGAAAATGAGATGAAAAGCACGGATGGCAGACTTATACTTATCGTTTAGATTTCTTAACCTTTGAGGCAGGACATTATAGAGCCTGTACAGCAAATCATGAGCGTAAGGCTGACCACCTTCAAAAAGGTTTTCCAGGCCTTTACGGGTTAACACCCCAACCTTCGTCTTTTCTTTGGCGGTTTTTATAGTAGCCGATCTATTAACATTATAGAAGAGGCTTATTTCGCCGAATATTTCCCCAGGCCCCAATGATGCCACAAAAGATTCATCAATGTAGACGGCCACCTCCCCTTCCTTAATGAAATACATATCATGACCAGGCCTATTTTGCTCACAGATGGTATCCCCTTTTTGGTAGATTCTGTTTTGAGAGAAAATCTGATTCAGATGTTCATTATTGATGGTGCCAAATAGGGCTCCGCTAATATTTTGGCATATTAAATCAAGCTCACTCTTCTGTATTGCACCGGATTCACTCTGAATCGGCAACAACAGATCATCAATGTATGTTGTTAAATCAGTTTTGAGTTTTTGGGGCATTTTCATAAAGTCTTCAGATATCCTTTTGGCCTCATCGACGGATAAATGTTTTTTATCCTGGATTTTTCTGTAGACAAGATATTCTCTAAGGGCAGCAAGGTTTTCCATTCCAGCCAAAAACCGGTAGGCATTTTCTTTTATGATATCTGGTTCTAATACTGCTCCTAATTCTGTGGCAAATAATCTCTCTTTTCCCCTTCTAACAAAGGACTCATAGGATTCCTCAAGGGGACAGACTTGTGCACCGTGAATAGTGCTGATATCCTCCGGTGTAAGGGGCTGGATCTGTTCAGCTACAACGTCAAATTGATGTCCCATGCTGCGTAACAGCTTGATAATTAATGCATTGTTTATCCCTCGCCCCGAGACATTGCCGTGAACGTCAGCACTGTAAGTGGGGGGACTAAAAAGCAAGTCTCCATAATTGTCGGTTGCGTGAACGCGAAGATATACTCCATTGTCCAGACACCAATTTCCTATTTTTTCGGAAGCCACGAGGGGATCTTCACCCTCGATATTCAGGTGGCCTACATCTAAGGTTATCCCAAAATTCTTCTCTCTTACTTCTCGGGGCAGGGAATTAAAGATCTCATGTACGCAGGCGATAAATATATCAGATGTTTGTCGCTCTTTAGTCTGTGGATAGTTTTCAACGGTTATTCTTACACGGCTTCCGCCCGCCTTCTCAATCAATCCCACCATTGTTTTCAGGTTAGAGGTATCAATCAGGTGGACAACCACAGATCCTGCTCCAATATCTTTTGCCAGCTCAATGGTCTCATACTGGACTTCAAGGCATTGTGTGGGATCAAAAAATCGTTGCTTTCCCTTGGTTGGGTCCGGCGAGGGAGTATAAGGGCCAACAATGGGTGAGTGGATATCAATCTTTACACCACTCCTCAGGCATGCTTCTTTTATCTGCTCTCGTTTTTCATTGGTCAGTTCTTCTGGAAGTAGTTTGGCGTAATTGAATGGGTGAAAATCAATATCGAGTTCAACACCTTCAATATTGTCATTCTTTACCCTTTCTATCAACAATAGTGGATCCAAGATTTTACTTTCCCAAAAGGTGGTGGACCTTATACGCCTTGGATTTTTTATTTTTCTCCACGTGTCAATAGCTACCCTGTTTTTCAGGAAATCGGCCTCATATTGCTTGGCAAATTCTATGATTTGAGAATCACGGCCTTCTGACTTACCCTCGTCATAAAAGAAAAAATATGGGGCATGATCGTATAACCAACAGGCCTTCATAAGGAAAAACGGAGATTCAATAAGCCTTTTGAGCGGGGCCTCTTTCTGTTTTGTTTTGGCAAGCTCTAATATATGGGACAGACTAGTTGAGGAGAGTTCATAGCCATACTTGACACTCGATTTGTGGTGGGCAAGCATCATCAGAACCGCATCTATCTCAAGACCAGTGTTGGTCAGCAGATGACGGCTTTTCCGGCAATAGAAATCATCTTCTTTAAGGCTTTCATCCAGAACTTTCTTGATGGTGACTCTATCCACTTTTTTAGTCACTATTTTCTGTATATAGTTCATCAATTGTTTAATGAAAGGCGTCTATCACCTTTTCCTTGGTCCGGTTGTCCATTTTTTTAAAGTCCAAAGCTTGATGATCTCGTAAAAAGTCGAAAAATCCCATTTTTTGTCATTCCGGCGAAAGCCGGAATCCAGTCTATTCAGATAGTTAAAAAGGCTCTGGACTCCTGTTTTCACCGGAGTGACGACTTTTTACGAAGCCATCAAGCTTGACGACTTCGTAAAAAGTCGCAATAAATTGTCATTTCGAGCGAGCCGACTTCGCCAAAGCACTGGCTGCGACGGCTGAACGACTGAAAGCGAGAAATCCTTCCGATGTAACATCCCGAAAACATAAGATTTATCCCTGTGGTCGAAATGACACATTGACTGAAGCCGACTTTTTACGAAGGACATTGAGCATTTTGGGAGAAAAGCACTCGAGATGTTCAGCGTCAGAAAATGCTAACTGTCC
>DAOUTV010000263.1 GCA_030668505.1 Desulfobacterales bacterium
CAATCGTACATACTGTTGGTCTATCAGGAATCGTAACCTCGACATCTCTTTTTCGGTTGTCTTCATTTTTGCGTCAATGTCCTGCAAACATTGGTCGAGGGTGTGAATCTTTTTTGTACGTTCCGGGCTTTTCCCTGGGTTTTGATGTTCCTGAAACAAAAGCCGCCCTAAATCCTTTCGTACTTGTCGCCGTTCCTCTTCCAAAGCCTTGTAAGCTCCGCTCTTCATTTGCCTCTCTTCCAGGTTGTCCTTCAGTCGTTTATACGGGGTTGTCGCATAACTCGTTATCTCATTGATCCCAAAATGTTTATCCAGATATTTAAAATCGTTCTCCTGAATCCATCGCCGAAATATCAGAGAGATAACCTCTTCCCCATTTCGATCTTTGTCATCTGTAAGTACGCTCACTTCGATCGTCCGGCCTTCTGGGTTTGTCGCTCGAACTTTCAACTGTCGCATGTAAGCATTTTTTCCCCACGACTGGTCCATATACTCAAATGTGTATTTCTGAACATCATCGGCTCGATTCCTGCTGCGCTCTAAGATAAAAGTCCCTTTGACTTCATCATTTTTCCAGGTTCCCAATGCATACCCCTTTTCCCACGTAATCACATGATAGAACTCACTGGGGATAATCCCCTGAAAAAAATCATACCCATAGATTCCCCGGTCTATGGTAAAAGTTAGAGCTCTCTCTTTTTCTATCCCTAAAACATCCCGAAACTGGTTTACTGTTTTCATAAATCTTTGACGTAAATCCTCATAATTATCCGTATGTTCAATATATACAGGACATCCTTCCGAGGTATGAATGAAGTCCATGTGCAGGGCTTTGTCGGCCAACCGAATACCGGGACACCATCCTTTCAAGACCTTTTGCATACCAGTATAGCGCTTCGTATGAGGATCATAGTAAAAGTCACTTACTGAAGATGCGTTTACCTCTTTTGCATTAAACTGGATTAAACGTTGTACGGTCTCGGGCATGGCCAGACGCTCCAATTCTAAACGCTGCCTGTGTGGAAAGCGAAGGACCTGCCCTAACAAAAATCGCAAATCATCAATGTCCAATAGCTTGCTCTGTTCAATATTGACTGCTCCAAGCAAAATCGCCGCTACCCATTGTTTTATCACCCAGCTTCCTTCTCCCAAAACGGCTTCGAGCCGCAAAAACATCGAACTGAATATCAATATCCCCAGATGATGGCAAAACCTTATCCCTTGCTCTTCACAAAAATCGGGTAAGTCCTTGCGATTCCCTACAACTACATCGTTCGTTTCTGAGCACCTAATAGGTCTATTATCAGACAAAACTTCCTCAATCTCCGTTTCTTTGGCATCCTTCGGTTCCAAACAATCGCAATGGTTCTCCCCATTTTTGGCTTCCAGCTCCGGTTCGATCGGATCTGCCTTACCCACCTCCTTCTCTTTCACAACCTTCAATAAAGGCCGTATGGTTTCCCCCGAAACCTTTTTCCCAAACACACGCTCAATCTCTTCACGCATCCGCTTGCTGTACTCGTATCGTGTCTCCTGATAAATTATTGGGAAACGCATCTCTATGTAGGATCTAATCTCCAAAGATAGCTTTCGATTGGCCCCACGTCCTGCCAACACCCTCATCAGTAACTCAGGATCACCGCTCGTAAGTGCCGATCCCCAGCGTTTCATGGTCTTGTGGTCTACACCAAATACACGCTCCAATACCGTAGCTTTGACGCCAGAGTTAAACAGCCTGGCTAAGAGCAGCTTGAATTCGGGATGCCTCTTGTCATCCGGCACCTTCTCCAAAAGTTTGCCACCATAGTATACGTGTAGGATCTGCTCCTTGGCATCTCGGTAAATCGTGAAAACAGGATTCTTCTTGTCTGTACCAAGAATTTGCTGTAAAGGTGGAAGTTGATCCATGGTAAGCTCCTCCGTCTCTTTTGACTAAAAAACCAGGGGGAGCTTACCTTCTTATTACACAAAAAGCCTCAAAATTGCCTGAAGAGTTCATTATATTCATCGTTCTGATATTTGCTTGAACACGAAGGAACGTCAAAAGATTGGGTTTTTGATGAGTCTTTCTATCTGAAAGGAGGAACTACATCATAGCTCTAAACCGGTCATGAGAAGGCCTCAAGCGGCTGAATTCGTCCTCTGTTATATTTAAAATGTGCAGACGAAATCGAAATTCGTGACCATGGAAAATCCACCAGAATTCGACTTTTAATTGGGAATTCAACTTGCGATTCCAAAAGGCCAAAAATGGCCATTTTAGTGAGTTCTGATGTTAGACAGGATAAACAGGATTAACATGATAGTTTTTTCATCCTGTTGATCTTTGTTATCCTGTCAAATATTTTTCCTCTGGTGAACTGCTGCTACAATATAGGTAGTTCTTCGGTTATTCTGATTTACCGGTGTTTCAGTCCCAGCCTTTCCCGACACTCCTCCACCGTTGCCACCTCCCGGCCCTGGTCACGAATCATCCTTGCCGCTTTTTCCACAAGCTCGCCGTTTGACTTTGCCATCACACCCGAAGAAATATAGAAATTGTCCTCGAGACCGACCCGCACATTTCCTCCCAAGGCGATGGCCGTAGCCACCATGCGCCATTGGTCATGGCTGATACCGATCACCTCCCAGTCGCTGTTGGGCGGCAGCAGTCGTACCTGATGGGAAAGATTATCGGCCGTGGGAGGCATGCCTCCAAGCACTCCCATGATCAGGCTGAACTGATAGGGAGGAGTAAGAAGGCCCATGTCAATCAATGGAAAACAGTTTCCGATGTGCCCTGAATCAAAACACTCCATTTCCGGTTTGACACCGTTTTCTTTCATGGCTGAGACAAGCGGCGTGATCTCGGAGAAGGGGTTGGCGAACACAAAATCGAAAACAAAACCTTTTTTGCCTGGATGGTATTTGGCATAATTCATTGAGCCCATGTTCAGGGCGCCAATGGCAGGTTTAATCTCCTTGACAGGCGCAATCTTTTTCTCTACCGGGATCCCCACAGCGCCTGTGGAGAAATTGATAATCACCGGACAGGCCGCGGTGACGGCATCGTAGATATTCCGATAGTCCTCCACTTCATAACTGGGGGCGCCGTCCGGGGATCGCGCATGGATGTGGACCACAGCCGCACCCGCGTCATAGGCCTTTTTGGCCTCGGCCGCATAATCTTCCGGTGCATACGGGATTGCCGGGCACTGATTCCTGTTGGCAACCACGCCCGAAAGGGCACATGTGATCATGCACGGCCGCTCATAGTTGTGATTTTCGGTGATCCAGAATGAGGTCATATTCACCTCTACTTTCCCTTAAAGTTAGGCGTTCTTTTCTACATAAATGCCATCATGCCTTCCATGGCGTCTTCGGTGGAGATGGCCCTGCCCAGGGCCTCGCACAGATAATCCACCGCCTCTTCAAAGTCCATATCGCTCATTGTGCGAAATGCCTCTTTCCCGATGCGTATTCCAATAGGGCTCTTGGAGGTCAAAAG
>DAOUTV010000218.1 GCA_030668505.1 Desulfobacterales bacterium
AGCCGACTTCGCCATAGTAGCCTCGGCTACGACGGCTGAACGGCTGAACGGCTGAACGGCTGAACGGCTGAAAAGGCGTGCACATTAACTTTAGCTCACTTTAGACACTTTAGCTCACTTTTTGTTGAACATGGCAAAAAACTTTCTGCCAAAAAAACACGAATTTCATTACTAACGAACAACAAACTCACTTGACGACCGCCCCCTCGCCTCCTGACGACACTGCACGAGCGTATCGTGCCATGTATCCCTTAGATATCTTGATCCTAGGCGGGCGCCATCTTGAAAGTCTTGCCTCAATCTCTTTTTCCGAAACCTTTAAGGTGATACGCTTTCGGGGAATATCAATGGCTATGCGGTCTCCATCCTCAACAACGGCAATGGGCCCGCCCTCCATGGCCTCGGGTGAAACGTGCCCTATGGCAGCCCCGCGGGTTCCGCCTGAAAACCTGCCATCAGTGATTAAGGCCACATCCACATCAAGCCCCATGCCGGCAATGGCAGATGTTGGTACCAGCATCTCCCGCATCCCAGGCCCACCCTTGGGTCCTTCATAGCGGATAACCACCACATCCCCCTTCTTTATCCTGCCGGCCATGATGGCAGAGGTGGCCTCTTCCTCGCTGTCAAACACGCATGCCGGACCCTCGTGGCGGAGCATCCGCCGCACCACAGCCGATTGCTTGACCACACACCCTGAAGCAGCCAGGTTACCAAAAAGCACTGCAAGCCCCCCTTGCCTATGGTATGGTCTTTCCAGGGGACGAATGACGCTTTTGTCTCTGATTCGGCTATCTTTAATGTTCTCTTTGACCTGTCTACCTGTGACCGTGGAGCAACCGGTATGGATCAACCTTTTGCGAGTAAGTTCCTTCATCACAGCACTAACACCGCCTGCCTGGTCGAGATCCTCTATGTGATGTCTTCCTGCCGGACTAAGATTACAAAGGTGAGGCGTCTTCTCGCTCACGCGATTGAAGGCATCAAGATCGATTCTGACACCGGCCTCTTTTGCAATGGCCATCAAGTGCAGAACCGTATTGGTAGAACACCCCAGGGCCATATCTACTGCCATGGCATTTGCGAACGCCTTGTCCGTCATGATTTTTCGGGGAGTCATTCTCTTTTTTAAGAGCATCATGATCTTCATTCCCGCCTGCTTGGCCAGGCGTGTGCGAGCGGCCATGACCGCCGGGATCGTCCCGTTTCCAGGAAGACCCATACCGATGGCCTCAGTTAAACAATTCATGGAATTGGCTGTAAACATGCCGGCGCATGAGCCGCATGTGGGACATGCAGTGTCTTCGATATCCGCCAGTTCCGCTTCACCGATCTTACCTGATCTGAATGCCCCTACGCCTTCAAAGACACTCACAAGGTCTATCTTTTTCCCGTCATGGGTGCCGGCCAGCATGGGCCCACCGCTGACCACAATAGTTGGAAGGTTCAGCCGCACTGCAGCCATGAGCATGCCAGGCACAATTTTGTCGCAGTTTGTGACCATCACCATGGCATCAAAGGCATGGGCAATGGCCATCACCTCGATAGAGTCCGCAATCAGCTCCCGGCTTGCAAGTGAGTATTTCATCCCTATGTGATTCATGGCGATCCCATCGCAAATCCCAATGGTGCCAAAGGCGATAGGCGTGCCACCCCCCATGTAGACACCCGCCTTCACCGCATTAACGATTCGATCCAGTTCCACGTGTCCTGGTATGATATCGTTGGCCGAATTGGCGATCCCTACCAGGGGTCTCCTCAATTCTTCATTTGTGTACCCCATGGCCTTAAACAGGGAACGATGGGGAGCGCGCTCTATACCGGATTTTGCGCTGTCACTTTTCATTCATATCCTCTGTGTTCGTAATTCGTTAATCGTTATCCAATGTCATTAACTTAAGGGCTATGGCCACTGAAAGTCCCCCTTTGAAAAAGGGGGATTTAGGGGGATTTCGAGAGCTTGGATAAAATCCCCCCCGACCCCCCTTTGGCAGAGGGGGGAGATTGGACTCTTAAGTTAATGACATTGATTCGTTATCTGCAATTCGTGGATCGTGGGCCGAAAAATGTCAGTAGTCAGTGGTCTTGAAAAATAGCGACGGACAACAGACAATACACAACCCACAAGTAACGAATAACAAATAACGATTCCCGACTCAAGTATGCGAAAGTTTGTAATGAAAGCTGTCTTCCAAGGCCTCCCAGCTTGCCCCAATAACATCGGTAGAAACCCCTATGGTGCTCCATACGCTCTTTTGGTCACGGGATTCTATAAAAACCTTCACCCGGGCTCCTGTTCCGTCACGACCTTCAATCACTCGCACCTTAAAATCGACAAGGTGCATTTTTTCTAAGTCCACCAGAAAGAACTTGTTCAGGGCCTTTCTCAAGGCATTATCCAGCGCGTTGACAGGGCCGATTCCCTCTGCCGCCGTGATCTCTTCTTTATCCCCCACGGAGATCTTGATGGTGGCGTATGCCCTGCACGGAAGATCCTTCTCCTTTTCAATGGCCACCCGGAATGATTCCAATTGAAATAGCGGTTTGAATTGCCCGCTGAGCCTTTTCAACAGGAGCTCAAAAGAGCCTTCCGCTGCATCAAACTGATACCCTTCGTGCTCCAATCGCTTTATCTCGTTGGCGATTCCCCGGCTGTCAAATCCATCTCCTCCGAGCTCGACCCCAAGTTCCCTGGCCTTGTAATCCACATTGCTCTTGCCGGAAAGGTCGGACATAAGCACACGGCGCTCATTTCCAATTACCTCTGGTTCCATGTGTTCGTAAGCCTTGGGCGTCTTCATGATGGCATTGACATGGATGCCTCCCTTATGGGCAAAGGCGCTTATTCCCACAAAAGGGCGCCCGTTAAACGGGGTCATGTTGGCCACCTCGCTGACGTAGCGCGACAGTTCCGTGAGACGCAGGAAATCCTCCTCGCTCATACATGTCAGCCCCATCTTTAGCTGGAGGTTAGGAATGACTGAGGTCAAATCAGCGTTGCCGCTTCGCTCGCCGTACCCGTTTATAGTTCCCTGAACCATCACAGCACCGGCGCGGACCGCCACCAGAGTGTTTGCTACTGCAAGACCACAGTCGTTGTGGGTATGAATTCCCACTTTTACCGGAATACGTGGACATATACTTTCCATGATCTCCTGTATCTCAAAAGGTAGGGTCCCTCCGTTTGTATCACACGGCACGATCACATCGGCTCCACCTGAAACTGCGGCCTCTATTGTCTTCATGGCATAGTCCGGATTGTTCTTGTAGCCATCAAAGAAATGTTCGGCGTCGTAAATGACTTCCCGGCCCTGAGAATAAAGATGGGCCACGCTGTCCTCAATCATGGCCAGGTTCTCATCAAGAGTAGTGCCTAAAACCTTCTTGACGTGGAGATCCCAGCTCTTTCCAAAGATAGTCACAGCAGGTGTTTCGGATTGAAGAAGGGCAATGAGGTTTGGATCTTCTTCAGGGCGCGTATTCTGTCGCCTCGTACTCCCAAAAGCTGCAAGGCACGCATGCTTAAAGGACACCTTTTTGGCCAGTTCAAAAAAATGCACATCTCTGGGATTGGAACCCGGCCACCCCCCCTCGATGTAATGTATACCCATGTCATCGAGTCTTTGGGCGATCCGGAGTTTGTCTTCAGCAGAAAAATTGATCTTTTCTCCCTGCGAACCATCCCTAAGAGTTGTATCATAGACTATAATTGATTCCATAGCGTAGATCTCCAAAACAAGAGTTCTATTTGAATAGAAAAAATATCTTTATCACGAAAATCCGAAGACAACAAAGGGAAAATTATTAAGGTCAGTTAAGCCTCCCCGTGCTCCCGGACGGGGCATTCTGGCGAAGGTGAGTTAAGTGTTAAAAGGTTCATAAGAGAATTCTAACGACTACGGCCGACTAAAACAAAAAAAATCCGTTATCAGGTAGCCTGGTAACGGATTTTTGAGTGGGTTTATGTCCAACAACTTAAGCCATTACCAAGCCTCCAGCCGGTAGCAGGGATATAATAATCCCTACTACTACAAGTATTATCTCGACGGTGCTCGTCATGGCCCGAACTTTGATCATAAGAAATCACATCACGATGCGGTATAGTTTTTAAAAAATTAACAAATTGTCAATATCTTGTCAACACTTTTTCTAGAGCATCGTCATAAACCCAAAATTCTACCAACACTCATGCTTGTTCAGCCTATTTATCCAGTCGATAGCAAAGGGTGATAACAAGTTTTCTCATTAGCCAGCTACCTAGCCCTACAACGATACTTACCGTTGACACCAAATTCTGGATTCTGTCATGCCGGACTTGATCCGGCATCCAGAAGTCGAGCTATGACCATGAACTAAAATAGCCATATTCCAGATCGTTCTGACTGGATTCCGGCTTTCGCGACTCGACTGAGCTCGCCGAAGTCCGGAATGACGGAGTGGTAAACGTCGTTGTAGGGTTA